>JAZONP010000108.1:0-4664 GCA_045654565.1 Bacteroidaceae bacterium | reverse complement strand
CAGGTGTTGTAGATGACCTCCTTGTCGAGTTGGAACTTCATGCCCGAGAGGGTGAGGCCTGCGGCAAACACGGCGACACCGGAGTTGGCCTTGGCGATGAGTTCAAAGTTGGGGTCGAGGATGGCGGGAAACTTAATGCCGCACAATACCAAGATAACGGCCAGGATGGGCGCCCAGCAGACGGGGGCCTTGAGGGCTTCGAGCACGGGGTTACCCTTCTTGGCACCATCCTGCGCCTTGCCCGCTCCACTGGAGCCCGCATTGAGCAGGGCCATGCCGATGGGGATGCTCACGGCGTTGACCACGATGGAAACAATGGCCACAACAAGTCCCGTGGCAGCCGTGCTACCATAGATAGGTTCGAGCACGGCAAAGCCGAGGAAGCCGATGGTGGGCGAACCGGTGATAAGGGCGCTCACGGCAGCCTCGCTCTTGGTGTGCTTGAAAATCTTGTACGTAGAGAGGTACGACAAGAGGAATAGGCCCACGAGCACGACGAGACTGATGATGAGCAACTTGCCGTCGTCGAAGAGCATCGTGCGGTCGGCCTTGACGATGGAGACGAACAATGCCGCCGGCAAGGCATAGGTGAGCACCAGTTTGTTGAAGATCTGTGCATTGGCAGCAGTAAACACACCACGCTTACCCGCTGCATATCGCAACGCCATGATGACGAAGATGGGAAGGATGTCTTTAATGAGGATATCGAACATTTTCTTTCTTATTTAAAGGAGTTCAGGAGCCAGAAGTTCAGGAGTACAGACAACAGTCCCATCACGGAGCCAGCATCAGTCGAAACACTTGTCTGAACTCCTAAGCGAAGCGTCACTCCAGAACTCCTGTAACTCCTAATTAAACAATCACTTCTGTGAGGTCACCGCACTCTTCGGATTCAAATTCCCGATGTGTCCGCTCTCGGTGCCCACGGCTGGGTCGATGACGCAGTTGATGAGCGAGGGCTTTTTCGAAGCGAGCGCAGCGGTGAGAGCGTTACGCAATTCGCCCGGCGTGGTGGCATTGTAAGCCATACCACCGAAGGCCTCTATCATCTTGTCGTAGCGCGCCCCAGGAGTAAGCGAGGTGGGCGACGGGTCGGGGCCACCACCGAGGTTGGGGTCATTACCACGATAGATACCGCCATTGTTGAAGACGACAATCGTCACAGGAAGCTGGTAGCGGCAGATAGTCTCAATCTCCATACCGCTGAAGCCGAAGGCGCTGTCGCCCTCGATGGCAAGAACCTGCTTGCCACTGGTGACTGCAGCCGCAATGGCATAGCCCATGCCGATACCCATGATCCCCCAAGTACCCGTATCAAGGCGCAGGCGGGGGTGGTACATATTGATGACATTGCGCGTGTCGTCAAGCGTATTGGCCCCCTCGTTGACAAGGTAGATATCCTTGTAGCCTGCCATCACATCATTCACCGCACGGAGGGCATTGAAGTAGTTCATGGGCGAGGACACCGTGGTGAGCTTCACCTGCATCTTGGCCATATTGACTTTACGTGTGGCATCAATGGCCTCGCGCCACTCTTGGGGGCAGTGGATGGAGAAGTTGTCCATCTTGGCTATCAGCACGTCGAGCGACGACTCAATGTCGCCCACCACGGGCGCAGCAATGGGACGGTTGCTGTCGATCTCCTCGGGTTCGATATCGAGTTGAATAAACTGCGCAGCGGGGTTCCACTTCTTGCCCTTACCGTGGGTGAGCAGCCAGTTGAGGCGGGCACCGATGAGCATCACTACATCGGCCTGACCGAGCACGAGGCTACGCGCTGAGGCGGCACACTGGGGATGGTCGTCGGGAAGCAAGCCCTTGGCCATTGACATGGGGAGGAAGGGGATGCCCGTCTTCTCGATGAAGGTGCGCACCTGCTCGTCGGCCTGTGCATAGGCAGCTCCCTTGCCCAAGATGATGAGAGGCTTCTTCGCCGAAGCGAGGAGCTTCAAGGCACGCTTCACCGAGCCCGAGCAGGGATATTGCTTGGGCGCTGGGTCGACGGGCGTGAAGAGCGAGGTCGCTGCCACCTGAGCATCGATCGTGGTACTGAGCATGGCGGTGGTGATGTCGAGGTACACGCCTCCGGGACGACCCGACACGGCAGTGCGTATGGCACGAGCCACACCCACGGCGATGTCTTCAGGGCGGTTGATGCGGTAGGCAGCCTTGACAAAGGGCTTAGCTACGTTCATCTGGTCGAGACCCTCGTAGTCGCCTTGCGCGAGGTCAATGATATTACGGTCGCTGGAACCGCTAATCTGTATCATCGGAAAACCATTGGTGGTGGCTGCCGCCAAGGCAGTGAGGCCATTGAGGAAGCCTGGGGCCGACACAGTGAGGCAGATGCCGGGTTTCTTGGTGAGGTAGCCACTGATGGCAGCGGCATTGCCTGCCGACTGCTCATGGCGAAATCCGATGTATCGTATGCCCACCTCCTGTGCGTGGCGGGCGAGGTCGGTGACGGGGATGCCCACGACACCGAAGATGGTCTCTACGCCATTGCGCTTCAAGGCATCGACCATGAGATGCATGCCGTCGGTGAGCGTGGCGTTATCTGTTATATAATTCATATTTTCGTTTATTTAGGGAGTTCAGAAGTAAGGAGTTCAGAAGTACAGACAATAGTCTGTTCACGAAGTCAGTCCAAGCAGCAGTCGAAACATTTGTCTGAACTCCTAAGCGAAGCATCACTCCTGAACTCCTGTAACTCCAAATTTAACAATCTACACGACTTTCTTACTGCGCAATGCCGCGATCTCCTCGGGGGTGTAGCCAATCTCGCGGAGTACCTCGTCGGTATGCTCTCCGAGTGCGGGGGCTGGCTTCACCTCGGGTTTGTAACTTGAAAACTTGGGCGGGCAGCCGATGGTGAGGAACTTGCCACGACCAGGCTGGTCTACCTCGACGATAGTGCCGCACTTGCGCAGCGACTCGTCCTCGGCAATCTCCTTCATCGTGAGCACGGGTCCACAGGGTACGCCTGCCTTGCCGAGAGTCTCGACAATCTCCATCTTCTCACGGGTGATGGTGTAGGCCTCAATGGCAGCATATATCTCCTCCTTGATCTTGTTACGCGCTTCGGGAGTATTGTACTTGGGGTCGGTAGCCCACTCGGGGTGACCGATGGCCGTGGCTGCAGCCGCAAAGGGCTTCTCCTCGTTCTGCAACACGATATAAACGAAGGCACCCGAGTCGGTCTCCCAACCTTTGCAGCGGTAGCACCAACCCATCACCTGTCCGCCCTCGACATTTCCACCACGAGGCACGGTGTTGCCAAAGGTTCCGTTGGGGTATTGAGGGAAGTGCTTGAGCACGCCTGTGTGCTCGAGGATGAGCTGGTCGCGCAGCTTCACGCGGCAGAGGTTGATGACAGCATCCTGCATAGACTGCTCCACGAAGCAACCCTCGCCTGTCTTCTCGCGCTGCATGAGTGCAGCCAAGAGACCGATGAGCAGGTGCATACCCGTGTTGCTATCGCCCAAGGCGGCACCCGACTGGGTAGGAATGTTGTAGTCGCCTTTCCACCAACCTGTGGTAGCAGCCGCACCACCCGCACACTGCGCCACAGGCTCGAAGGCCTTGACAGAGGCGAAGGGGGAATCATCGTTGAAGCCCTTGATGGTACCGTAGATGACGCGTGGATTGATCTTGTGTACCTCTTCCCACGAGAAGCCTAGCTTGGCTACGGCTCCAGGGTGGAGGTTCTCTACGAAGATGTCGGCCGTCTCGAGCAGCTTGGTCAGGATTTCCTTGCCTTCGGGGCTCTTCATATTAAGTTCGATGGAACGCTTGTTGCAGTTGAGCTGCAGGTAGTAGAGGCTATCCATATTAGGATAGTCGAGAAGCTCGGTACGTGTGGGGTCGCCGAGGCCTACACGCTCAATCTTTATCACATCGGCGCCGAGCCACGCCAACATCTGTGTACACGAAGGGCCCGATTGTACTTGGGTCCAGTCAATGACCTTGATACCTTCTAATGGTGCTGTCATATCAGTAATCTCCTTATGGTTAAGTTTGACATAAATCTTCCTCAACAACAAGGCACACCGCGATATGTTCTCCCGCACCATGTTTTTTAAGGTAATAATACAGATTGTCCCAGCACCCCATTTTTTTGAGCCCATGATAATTTTTTATCACGGGCTCGACAAAATCTTATCGCTTCGTCGACAAAAAGTGCCACATAGAACCTCGAAGAAAATCAGAAGGCTCTGGCAGAAAAATTCCCTTTATCCGATAGATTTATTGCCTCTATCCGTTTCGAAAAAAGCCTTTGTAGAATAAATCTCGTCTAGGCCTACAATAATTCCCGTCTAGGGCAAGACCAACTCTCGTCTTGCCCTAGTTCATCCAGCAACAAAAATAGATGTTTGGTATTTTAGTGCGTAGGTGTCGGTATTTTGCTATAACCCACTATAACAGAGCATATTACCGACCGACACCCCTGCTGAGGGGTATCGGTCATCGATTGTCACGCCCGCCACCGACACCCCGCAACGGGGGTGTCGGTCGGTAAAGTATTACATCACTGCAAGTTACAAGCAAATACCGACACCTCAGCAAAAAATCCCTAAAGAACAACTTCTATCTTCGTCAACACCATTTTGTTGTAACTTTTCACGAGGCAGAAAAGCAAATAATAGCACCATTTCTTGCCGGTA
>JAZONP010000107.1:0-34304 GCA_045654565.1 Bacteroidaceae bacterium | reverse complement strand
TTTGAGCCTCTTGTCGGATTCGAACCAACGACCCCGAGATTACAAATCACGTGCTCTGGCCAACTGAGCTAAAGAGGCAGTTTTAAGCAGCCGTCCAGCGAACGGGGCTGAAAACGGCTGCAAATTTAGGCATTTATTTCAAACCTGCAAAAGGTTTTCGCTTTTTTTTCACTTTCCACGCAATTTTTCCTTGTATTTCTCGAGTTGAATACGCAACGCATCAATACATTGGTCTACACTTTCCTCAAATGTATCACAAACTTTCGACGCGAAGAGGCTCTCGTTTTTCACTACAACCTTTACATCCGCCTGCTTATTCATGGCCGTCTCAGGCTTTACCACTTTGAGAGTTACCTCCACTGTATCTATCTCGTCAAAGAACTTCTCCAACTTTGCAGTCTTCTTCTCAATAAACGCTTGCAATTGCTCACTTGCATCAAAATGGATGCTCTGGATGTTAGTCTTCATACTTACCTCCTTTTATTATGGGTTAATACTGGCCCTGGGATGGGCTTGCTTATATGCTTTTTTCAATTCCTCAAACGTCGTATGCGCATATATCTGCGTAGTACTAACGCTTTCATGCCCCATCAGCTCCTTCACCGCCTCCAATTCAGCAGCGTTATTCAGCATGGCCGTAGCAAAAGTATGACGCAAGACGTGAGGGCTACGCTTCTTCAACGCCACAACCCGCGAAAGGTTTTTACGTACCACACGATAGACCCAATGAGGATAGACACGGTCACCCTTATCGGTAACGAAAAGGGGAGATTGAGCACTCGAAATCGAACTCCGAAGAACCTCATCCCTTGAATCCATATATCGTCTCAAGCTATCCGCCAGCCCCCTACCGATAGGCATAATACGTTGCTTGTTACGCTTACCTGTCACCTTAACAGTCATACGAACAAAATCAACGTCACTATCATTAAGGCCTACGAGTTCGGAAAGGCGGATACCGGTTTCATAAAAAAGTTGCAGAACCACATGCTCACGAACCTCTTGCCACGACTCACCTTGAGCAGTAGCACAGAGCATACGCTCCATATCGTCCTCGCGAACAAACTGAGGCAAAGGCTTCGATTTCTTAGGTCCGCCCACATTTTGCATAGGTGAAACTTTAATGACACCTTTTTTTAAAAGATACTTATAAAAGGTACGCAATGAACTCAATTTCCGATTTACCGATGTCGCCTTCATACCAGCAGACATCAAATCCATGGCCCAGCCTCGCACAAGATCTGCATCTACATCCCGCAAGTCGAGCCCCGATTCAGTTTTTCCAAGGTATGCTTTGAATGCCCGCAAGTCGTTCTCGTAACCCGCCACCGTATGAGGCGAATAGGCTCGCTCAAGACTCAGATAGTTTAAGAATTCTACCATCATAGGCACACCTTAATTAGATCTATCGACACGATTGAAAGTAACGGTGCACTCATTAGCAGCACACTTCGTCTTTCAAGGGACGAATATAGCGATTTTTATTTACAAAGCAAAGGATAGCGTATAATTTTTCAACTTTTATAAATGAACAAGACACGCAACGACCAACGGGGGAAACTTTTCAAAGGTCAGACAAAACAATATCGCACCTATGAGAAAGATCTCCCTCACCTGCGAAAAGGAATTAAGGGATAGCAAAAAAGAGAGGTGGACATTATTATCCACCTCTCTTAATTATTTTACATCTATTCGAAAGTTTACTTACGCTTACCTCCAGAATAAACAATGTTCAATGCATAAGCCTTACGAAGAGCCATCTTCACGTCTGTTACGAGACCCATTTGTGTATCTTGGTCAATCTTCATCGACACACGCATAAAGGGTTTATCGCGTTCCTTCATGGCATCACGCTCTTGTTGAACATATTCGCCAATCGCATCTACACTTGCAAAAGCATCATTGAGCTGAATCTGAGATGCAGTACCCATTTTTGCACGATACTCCTTCGTGGGCTTACCGATGTAAATATAGGTAATCAACGACTTCTTCTCCAACTTTTCGATTTCAGTACCTTTAGGTGTCTTCAAATCAACCTTCATCGTCACCTCACGCATAGAGGTTACCATCATGAAGAAGAACAGAATACTGAAGATCAAGTCAGGGAGTGACGAGGTATTCAGTTCAGGAACTTCCTTACTACCATTCTTATTAAATTTTCCCATGATTAGTTTCCTCCATACTTTTTAGGTTCAGCCTCTGAAATCTTCAGCGGATACACACCACGTACTGCCAATGCCTCATCCGACTCGGGGTCAAGATGGTTATAATGCTTACCAAACTTACTCATAGCAAACTCATCGCGCAATTCGTTGTACGCAGCCATCAGTTCATTCTGAATCTGGAAGTACACTTCATACTTTGTACTACGGTCGGTCTGCACAGAGATAATATGATTCTTGGTTATTGGATACGCACCTAAAATCGGAAGTGGAGGATCCGCAGGATGGAACTCCGGCATATTAGCCTTGTTGTCAGGATTAGCAATAAATTCCTTGGCAACTTCACGCAGTTCCTCAACCTTCACATCACCCTGGAAGACACGTTTAGATTCATCTCCGTAGTAGAAACTAATTTGGTTATTCATATTAACGGCCACAACCATCACGTTCCTACCCTTCACCTTGACATCATCTTCTTGTTGATTTGGATCGGGGGGCGGCGGCAAACGACGCACCAAACCGGTATCCGTATCCATTGAAGTGGTGATCAAGAAGAAGATCAACAAGATGAACGAGATGTCGGCCAACGAGCTACCGTTCAATCCTGGAACTTTTCTTTTCTTCTTTGCCATAATTAAAATCTCCTATAAAATTATGACTTACTTCTTGAGAATTCCTGACAAGCCTGCAATCAACACTACTGCGGCCACACCGAGCAACACATAAATGGTGTAAATGATTGCATCTGTAGCCTGCAACCAGAAAGCATCCTCATAAAGGCCAGTACCTGTCATAATAGGGTCTTTACTACCCAAGAACCATGCAATGGCCAGTACAGGTACGAATACCCACAAACCAACCTTCGCAAGGAGCTCGCCCCAAGCAGGCATGTTTGAATCAATCTTACCACCTTTCGCCGTCACAGCACCTGCTACTGTACACACAGCGCAGATAGCAGCCAAGATGTACATCCACCACATCAAGAGATCGGTGAACTGAGGCGAATTATAGGTGCCACTCGGAAGTGACTCTTGATTTCCGAATCCAACGCAGAAGAACAGTACGAACACCACTACTGAGAGGGCGAGCAGTACGTAATATACGATGGATGCTATTTTACTCGCTTTCATTGTAATTTTAGTTTACACGTGTTATACTTCTTACTTCTTCTCGCACAAATTGTACTGAATCATCAAATCCAAGAGAGTGATAGAACTATCCTCCATATCAGAAGTCAAAGACTCAATCTTAGAAAGGATGAAGTTATAGAAGATCTGAAGAACAAGAGCAACGATAATACCGAAGATAGTGGTAATCAAGGCCACCTTCATACCACCAGCAACGACAGTGGGGCTAATATCACCAGCCTTCTGGATGTTATCAAATGCCATAACCATACCGATCACAGTACCCAAGAATCCGAGTGAAGGAGCCATTGCGATGAAGAGAGTAACCCATGAGCAGTTCTTTTCAAGATTACCAGCCTGAACACCACCATAAGAAACAATTGACCTCTCAATTACGTCCAAAGACTTGCCCGCACGCAACAAACCTTGATAGCAGATAGCAGCAACAGGGCCACGGGTATTAGCACAGAGTGTCTTAGCGCCCTCTACATCACCCTTCGCCAAAGCAGCCTCTATACTTTCCAAAAGCTTCTTTGTATTAACCTCAGCGAGACTCAAATAGATGATACGCTCGATACAGAACGCCAAACCGAGAACCAATGCGATAGCTACCAATGACATGAAGCTAGCCTCACCTTCAATAAACTTTGTCTTAAGCTGCTTGTGCATACCTACGGTCTCCTCCTCAACGGGAGCAGCCACCTCTGCGGGAGCCTCTTCTGTTGCAGTTGAATCAACTGCTGCTGAATCTACTGTCTCTGTCTGTGCTGCTGCTTCGTCCTGAGCAACTACTGTTTGTGTCAATCCAAATGAAAGGATTCCAAACATTGCAAATACTGCAAAAAACTTTTTCATTGTGTTTTTTCTTTTAATTAATACTAATATTTAAACATTTTATCAAATTCACTTCTGCGGAAAGAAGGGGATTCGAACCCCTGATACGCTTTTGACGTATACACGCTTTCCAGGCGTGCCTCTTCAACCACTCGAGCACCTTTCCAAAGGTTCACCACATGGAGCACAATTTTTGAAAACGCATGCAAACTATGAAACAAATCTATAATTCACACCAAATTCAACTGCAAAAGTATTGTTTTTTTTCTTTGCAGCCATAAAAAATGCGATTATTCTTCAAAAAAAGTTGTTTTTTTAAGATTTATGACTTTGTCCATGCTTCATTAACTCGTTTTGTAAAAAAAATAATTAAAGGTTCGTAGGAGATTTCAAAGCAAAGGCATACCTTTGTACAACATTCATTGATACCTATATATAATACAAGAAAATATGAAAGATTTCCTTAAGTACACCTTGGCCTCTATAGTAGGCATTCTTGCATGCATAGTCATCGTGACAATCGTTAGCGTTGTCGCCATTGTAGGAATTGCAGCGTCGTCCGAAACGGCCACTATCGTCAACGAGGACTGCATATTCAAGTTACAGCTAAAAGGTTCTGTCACCGAGCGCATGATCGACAATCCTTTCGCTTCGCTCATGAACGAGGAACAAACCATGCTCGGACTGAATGACATCCTCTCAAGTATCGAGAAGGCAAGCAACAATGAATATATCAAGGGTATATACCTCGAAGCTGGCGGCATTGAAGCAGACCCAGCTAGCATCGAAGAAATCAGAAATGCCCTCTTACGCTTTAAACAAACAGGAAAGTTCGTGGTAGCTTATGGAGGGAACTACACTGAAACCGACTACTATATCTGTAGCATAGCAGACAAAGTGATACTTAACCCTCAAGGAACAGTCGACTGGCATGGTGTAGCATCCCAGACGATATACTTCAAGGATTTATTGGCACAATTGGGCATCGAGATGGAAGTTTTCAAAGTGGGCACCTACAAATCAGCCGTCGAGCCATACACTTCAATGGAGATGAGCGACGAAAATCGAGAGCAGATAACCGCTTACACCTCTTCTATATGGAACAACATGGTACAAGGAGTATCACTATCACGAGACATCACTCCAGAGAAGTTGAACCAATACGCAGACCGCTATATGGCTTTTGCCTCACCTAGCGAAACATTGGAAACAGGTCTAGTAGACACCCTACTCTATTTAGATGGGACAAAGGAGTACCTAAAACAATTAATGAACGAAGACAAGAGCCTTAAGGTACTATCCCTTGACGAAGTAAAAAACATCCAGAAAAACGTCCCATTGGATAAGAGCGGTAACATCATTGCTATGTACTATGCCGAAGGACAGATTGTAGACAACCCCTCTATAGGCATGGGAACCACTCCCGAAATTGTAGGTGACAAGGTGTGCACAGACCTGAGCAAGTTGCGCGAAGACGACAATGTGAAGGCAGTAATTCTGCGCGTCAATTCGCCTGGAGGCAGCGCTTTCGCTTCAGAACAAATTTGGAATGAGGTAGTAAAATTGAAAGAGAAAAAACCTGTCATCGTATCAATGGGTGGATATGCAGCTTCGGGAGGATACTACATATCATGCGCTGCCGATACGATCATCGCACAACCAAACACAATTACAGGTTCGATAGGCATTTTCGGCATGTTCCCCAGTCCGCATAAACTCATCACAGACAAGTTAAAGTTAAAGGTAGAAACGATTAAGAGCAACAAGCATGCCGACTTTGGCAGTATGACCCGACCTTTCAATGCAGACGAGCGCGCCATCACGCAAGCATACATAAATAGAGGATATGCCACATTTATCAAACGTTGTGCCGATGGCCGCCAAATGAGCACATCCGATATCGAAGCTATAGCTCAAGGACGTGTATGGACAGGAGAGATGGCTAAAGAATTAGGTTTAGTAGACTTATTGGGAGATATTGAAATGGCTAAGGATATTGCAGCTGAAAAGGCAGGGATTGAAAGTTACACTCTCATCAGTTACCCCAAACAGGAGAGCACATTAGACATGTTCCTAAACCAAGCCAAAGAAAGCTATATCGAGACACGCGCAGGAAACGTTATAGGAGCGTTCAAAAACGAGCTGAACCTCATCTACAATCTTGAGCAAATGAACTATCTACAAGCCCGTTTACCTTTCGAAATACATTTTATGTACTAAACCATAGGTTGGGATACCATGAGCAAAAGAATCACCAAGAAGCATTGGTTGTTGGCCCCCCTCACCCTCATATATCGAGTCATCACGGGAGTGCGCAACAAACTTTTTGATTGGAAGATTCTATCCTCCGAGGAGTTTGACTTACCAATCATTTCCGTAGGTAACCTAACCGTGGGAGGTACTGGCAAAACACCCCACACAGAATACCTCATCAACCTGCTCAAAAACAAGAAAAACATCGCTATATTGAGCCGTGGTTACAAACGAAAAAGTAAAGGATTCCGTTTGGCAACGCCAGATAGCAACTCCAAAGAAATCGGTGACGAACCTTATCAGATAAAGGCCAAACACCCCGACATACATGTAGCTGTTGACTCAGACCGCAGACATGGCATCCATCTGCTGTGCGAGAATAGCACGGCCAAAGATGTAGAAGTCATCATTCTCGATGATGCTTTCCAACATCGTTATGTAGTGCCTGGAATCAACATCGTTTTAATGGACTACAATCGCCCCATATACGAAGACACACTCATGCCTATAGGGATGCTACGCGAGCCGATATCAAGTCTCCATCGTGCTCACATCGTCATCGTCACCAAATGTCCTCAAGACATCAAGCCTATTGATTTTCGCATCGTAGCAAAAAATCTTGACCTTCGCCCCTATCAACAACTCTTCTTTAGCACTTTTAAGTACGGAGACTTGAGAAGGTTTGCTACACCCAATGAACAAAGGAGGTTGTCGTCACTAACACCAGACACACACATACTCCTAGTCACAGGTATCGCCTCGGCAGATTCCTTGATAAAGAATTTACGCGAGCATACCGATAACATCATCCACATGGAATATGATGACCACCACGATTTCAATCAAAAAGAACTTAAAGACATAAAAAAGAGATTCGAATCCATCAATGCTCTCGATAAGTTCATCCTCACCACCGAGAAAGACGCCGCGCGGCTGAGCACACACGACCTTGACGAAGTCATAAACGACAACCTATATATCCAGCCTATTGAAGTTGAGTTTCTACAAGGACAACAAGAAATATTTAATAACTATATCACCGACTATGTTAACAAAAATTCAAGAAACCGCATCGTTCATTAAGAAGCAGATGCGTACTATGCCCGAAACAGCCATCATACTAGGCACCGGTTTAGGAAGTCTTGTCAATGAGATAAGCGACAAATACGAACTCAAGTACGAAGATATACCCAATTTCCCGCTCTCTACCGTGGAGGGACATAGCGGAAAACTCATATTCGGAAAGTTGGGAAACAAAGATATCATGGCCATGCAGGGTCGCTTCCACTATTATGAAGGCTATTCAATGAAGGAGGTTACCTTTCCTATTCGCGTTATGCGCGAGCTAGGCATCAAGACACTTTTCGTCTCAAATGCAGCAGGCGGCATGAATCCCGATTTCAAAATCGGTGATCTCATGATCATCACCGACCACATAAACACCTTCCCCGAACATCCACTCCGAGGAAAGAATATTGACTATGGGCCACGTTTTCCTGACATGAGCGAACCCTATAGCCGTCAGCTCATCACCCAAGCCAAGGGAATTGCTGCAGAAAAAAGCATTCGTGTAGTCGAGGGTGTATATGTCGGTGTCAGTGGTCCCACGTTTGAGACAGCAGCAGAATACAGATACTTTCGCGTCATTGGTGGCGATGCCGTGGGTATGAGTACCGTACCCGAGGTTATTGTAGCTAAACACTGCGGTATCCGTGTATTTGGCATGTCGGTCATTACAGACCTCGGCGTAGAAGGAAAAATCGTAGAGGTCACCCACGAAGAAGTACAGGCTGCAGCAGATAAGGCTCAACCCCTCATGACCGAAATCATGCGCGAATTAATAAACCGTGCAATTTAAATCTCCAAGCAGACCAAGCAATAGACATCCTATTAAAACGAACATTAATGGAACAAAACAAAAGAACCCCCATATCTACCCTTGGCGAGTTTGGGCTCATTCGCCACCTCACCGAAGGCATAGAATTACAGAACACCTCATCCAAGTATGGCATCGGTGACGATTGTGCCGTGCTCGAATACCCCAACAAGCAGATACTTGTGACCACGGACCTCCTCATGGAAGGTGTACACTTTGACCTCACCTACGTGCCACTTAAACATTTAGGTTACAAAGCCGTGATGGTCAACCTCTCCGACATCTATGCAATGAACGGCACTCCACGACAAGTCACCGTATCGTTGGCCATCAGCAAGCGATTCGGGGTAGAAGACATGGAAGAACTCTATGCCGGTATGCGCCTTGCTTGCGAGGCACACCACGTAGATATCGTGGGAGGCGACACCACCTCCTCGCTCACTGGCCTAGCCATTAGCATCACCGCCATCGGCGATGCGCCAAAGGACAAAGTCGTATATCGCAATGGAGCCAATACAACCGATCTCATCTGCGTATCTGGCAATCTCGGTGCTGCCTATATGGGTCTCCAGCTCCTCGAGCGCGAGAAGACTGTCTTCATGGGAGACAGCAGTGCACAACCCGACTTCGCTGGCAAAGAGTACCTTCTCGAGCGCCAACTCAAGCCCGAAGCACGCCGCGACATCATCGCCGCACTGGCCGAGGCTGGCATCCAGCCCACCGCCATGATAGACATCTCGGACGGACTATCTTCTGAACTCATGCACATCTGTAAACAGAGCAATGTAGGATGCCGAGTCTACGAGGAACACATCCCGCTCGACTACCAGACAGCCGTGATGGCCGAGGAGTTCAACATGAATGTCATCACCTGCGCCCTCAATGGTGGAGAAGACTACGAGCTCCTATTCACCGTACCTCTCACCGACCACGAGAAGGTAAGCAAGATAGAGGGAATACGCCTCATCGGGCACATCACCAAACCCGAGTTGGGATGTATGCTCATTACCCGCGATGGAGGAGAAATGGAACTAAAAGCACAAGGTTGGCAAGCCCTAACAGATAAAAAATAAAGTTTTTCTGTTATTTTTATGTTTTTTTCTCCGTTTCTGTTTGCAGATTCAAAAATAAGCGCTACCTTTGCACCCGAAATCAAGGAGGTGCCATAGCTCAGTTGGTAGAGCAAAGGACTGAAAATCCTTGTGTCCCCGGTTCGATTCCTGGTGGCACCACTTGCAAGAAACGCTAATGACTTACAGAACAAGTTATTAGCGTTTCTTCTTTTGCCGTAAAACCTAAATTTGGCAACAATTTGGCAACATTTTGATATTCCACCTCCGTTTTTGAGATATTTAAGAGGTCGTTTTGGCGGAGACTTATAATAAAAAGAGAAGGCAAAAACCCAAGTTTTCACCTTCTCTTTTTTTAGAACAAGTTATCTCCATCCTTGTCATTTGCAGCAGCAACCATTTCGGCAACCTCATCCAACGAACACTTTATATATTTTATATACTGACTTTCGGTTCTATGCCCACTCACACTCATCCTTTCAGCAAGGGTGTATTTCGCTGACCCGTCTGGTTTCTTTGCAAGATACATATTTGTGATACAGGTTCTTCTCGCCGTTTGAGATGCAACCATTGCCCACTTTGGCTTTATACATTCTCCATTCTCATTAATCTCAAACAGTTTTCTTCCTCCATCCTTATTTGTGTATAAAGCAATTTTTTCCTGTTTTTTTAGCATCGTCTTATTTTTAACAGCGAGACTTGGGATAGAAAGCGACAGTCTTTCACAAATATCCTTGATTGTCCTATTGATTTCTGCTTCGCTTATCTTCGGGACACAATAGTTATATTTCTCTAACAAGGTTTCCAGTTGGATGCCAACTATCGGGATACAGACATCGTTTTCTGTCTTCTTTTGCTGAAAATTGATTGCTTTTATACCATTGATGGTTGTGCCGAACCAATCAGGTTTAATCCTTCCATAATCACTAACTCTCTGTCCAAAAAAGCAACCAATAAGAAAAACATCTCTTACCTTTTCTTCGGTGCCAGTTAGTTCCATATGGTATAACCCTTGCAGTTCTTCCGTCGTAAGATACACCTGCGTGCATTTATCGCGTTCTCCAACTTCTATGGTGAAATTAAGGTCTCTTGCACGAAAGTTGTTGTGAATACCTTCTATTCCAGCATCCTTGATTAACTTCTTAAAATCCTTCATTAGTTTCTGAATGTTTGCCTTACTTAAATCGTCATTCTCCAAGTAATCTATAAACTTGACGATTAGTCTCTGGTCAATATCATCCCAAGAGAATGGATATTTTTTATGAAAATCCAATACTTTATCCACTACTTGTTTCCAATGAAATATTGTGCTTTTTGCGTAGAGTTTATTTTTTACGGTTCGCCTCTCGCCACACTTCATTTCTTTAATGTAGTTTTGGACATACACCTTAAACGCCTTTCTCCTTTCGCTCTCCAACTTGGACTTGGCTTCCTCCCTCTTAATCATTTCCTCTCTGACTTCATGAAGAACGATATTCTCAACGAGTTTATCAACTTCCTCTTTTGTGCATTTATGATACTTCTTTAAGACTTTTACCCCTTTTTCTATCTCTTGGATTTTATGAGTAAAGTTCATACTATCAAGAAAGTTTGCTTTCTTCCTTTCTGTTTTTGAGCATTCACCCCATTTCTTAATATCAACCTGCATATGTAGGTTGGCATGATATACTCCGTCTGCACACCTTATTGTGGTGTATAACTCTGCTTTCCCTTCTGTCTTCTTGCTTCTGATGTATATATTCATATCAACTTGCTTTTGCGATTACAATTCCACTTACTTCCGCTTCTTCTACATCTTTTAGAGAATACATCTTCTTCCTTCCTCCTAATGGCATTTTCGCAATTTTCCCTTTCTTTTCCCAGTTGTGAAGGGTATCTGCTGTAATGTTCCACCTTCTGCACAACTCCTCGGTAGTCAATAAAGGTGTGTTTGTAATAGAAGAGTAGTTTTTCTCATCCCAGACTTCTTCAATTGCTTCTCTTACAATTCCCTTGATAAAATACCTTGCTTCTTCTAGCAAGCAGTCCATACCCCTCATCCCGATGGGGTAATTAGACAAATTGATAATTTCTTGTCGCATATTATTTAATTATTAAAACTTCTTACTCATATATGAAACAGGCTTGAAATTGGACTTACCTTTCTGTCGTCCAACTCCTTAGCCCTTCATATTAAATATAACAAAACCTGAAAAAAATGATGAAAAAAAGACACTTTTTTTACAAAAACTTCATTTTTTTGCTGATTTTCATCTATAACTTACCTTTCCGTATCTGTCTCCAAAGTATCCAAAAGAACTGAAATGGGAGCGTCAAGCAATATCCCGTAAAAGCAAGAAGTGCAATGATGTCAATAGTAGCAGACCTGATAGCCATCCACACACCAAAGTTCTCATACATCCATTTTATGCGTGTTATGTTCAGCATATCAACAATAGTTCTCTTTCAGTTTTCTCAATGTATTGATAGATGTTCCTGTGATGGCTCTTACATCTTTGAGCGTGTTGCCTTTTGATAGCAGGGTTATCTCCCTGTCGTAAGTTGTTCGGTATTCATCCTCGCTCTTTCTATACCCCTCCTTTCTACCGACACGACCACCTGATGCTCTATGATGTTCGTAACCGCTTGACATTCTTGCTCTTATGAGATTTTTTTCTAATGAGTTAAATTGGGACATTATACCAAGGACCAGATTGGCTATCGGGTTTATAGTGCGATTAGGTAATAGCGTTTCAAGTCCATTCTGCAAGATATACAGGCTCACTCCTAATTCGGTTAGAGTTTCTATAATTGACAAGAAGTCAAGTTGTCTTCTTGATAATCGTGATGCTTCATACACTAACACCTTCTCTACCTTGTTGGACTTGACGAAATCCAGCAGTTCTTTAATCGCTGCTCGCTCCTCTATTTTCTTACCGCCCGAAATCTTTTCGCTAAACTCCTTAACTATTTCGTAGTTCTGCTTCTTCGCATATTTCCTTAATTCTGTAATCTGTCTGGTATAGTCTTGTGCAGATGTGCTAACGCGAGCATACAGGACAACTTTGGTTCTCTCTTCCATATATTCTATCATTTTAATCTTTTAAGTTATTATGATTTCGGGGTCATCGTGGATAGCAAGTTTCAAATTATCTCTTCATAAGATTATTTTGATACTTTTCCATTATTTTGACCACCTCTATTATTTTGATACTTTTTTAGTGTTTTTTCGGTCGCTCTCGGTGGATTGATAATCTTTCAGAATTTTCTTCTTGGTTTCAGTGAGAGCAAGGATTATTGAT
Source organism: Bacteroidaceae bacterium (assembly GCA_045654565.1). Lineage (GTDB taxonomy): Bacteria > Bacteroidota > Bacteroidia > Bacteroidales > Bacteroidaceae > UBA1189. The sequence continues at coordinate 21,701 of JAZONP010000107.1, read as the reverse complement.
GTTCGCTGTTCATCACTCATATCATCCAACATTCCGTCGGTGACACAGTATGCGAACAAAAGGTCTTTACCAGATATGAGAGTTTTATCCATTGTTTTGGTAGTTAGGTTGTTAAACATTTTTGTTATACAAAGGTAAATAATAATTATTATAATTCATTGGTCCTCAACGAGTTAAATTGGTCCAAAAAATTAAAAAAGTCAAGTGGATGTCCAAATCGGACATCCTCCTGACTAAAAATTGACTAAAAAGTTTATGTTTATTGTATAGTGATATTCAATATCGCTGATTATCAACTATTTATAATAGCAACTTGCCCAAGAACCTCTAATTTAATATGTATTGGAGGTTCAAATCCTCTTCTCCCCACAACTCCTGTTCATCATAATCAAGTTGCATTTCATTATTGGTGGGACAGAGCAGCGTTAGCATATTATACCTTGAAAGCAACCTCTGATAGATTTGCAACCACCCGTTATATCCAGTTTTGTAATCCTGCTCTTCTAAAATACACCGTGTATTGAAATACTCGTTTTGATCGGTTATCTTCACATCATTCTCTAAATCGCAGTCATCATCTACCCACCATTCGTCAATGCGAAGGTATGTTTGGGTGGCAAGTGCTGCTGTGTAAGCGTATAATTGTCTGGATGACCGAGACCCGTAGATATTACCATTTACATCTATCCATTTGGTAAAGTCCTCTGTTATCTTGCCACCGTGCTTTTGTATAAAGCACCATTGACCGATTAACTCTACGGCATAGTCCAAAAGACGCTTCGCTTTAACATCATCGCAAGCAACACGCACCCCGTATATAACCCCATCCTCATACTTCAAAGGACGGTTAAACAAAACCTGAAAACATCTCTTCATAACATTAAAAATCTTTTGTATAAAATATTTATGGGTGATAACGATTTGCCCTAAAATCGCCTGATTTTTTGTTATCTTTTAGTAGTAAGAGCAAGATTACGAATATAGGCGTTGAAAGAGAATTGACAGAAGAGTGAAATGAAAAGAGAAAAGAAAGATATGAAATAGAAGAAAGAGAGAATGATTGATATAAAAGTTTCTTCTCATAGTGAAACGGAGAGAAGAAACAGAATGCTGCTGAAAGCGGCATTAATAATGGATAGAGGTATAGTATATATAATAAGTATATGAAGGTAGAGATTGTTGTTAATAGAAGAATTGAGAGGTTGTATGAAGAGTGTATGACCCTTATAGATGGTTTGAAAGGTAAGACAAAGGATGAGAGATTTGAGTTGTATGGGAGTATGACAAAGAGATTATATCCTCACGCAGAGAAAGTGGTGGATTTAGAAGACCAGTTAAATGAAAATAGAAAAGACTACCAGAGAAAGTTTAAGGAGTGGTTCTTTGTTATCTGTAAGAGCAGTTTTAGTAATGGACGCTTTGGTGAAACTTGCTTTGAGTTATATAAGAAGGAGATAGTAAAGAAGAGTAAGAAGGATAAGTGTAGTAGTAAGATTTACGCTCATAAGGTTATCCTCGCTCTGGGTCTAATGGGTTTGTTGGAGAAGGTCAAAGAGAATTACAGCCATTCAAAGGAAAATCCTCACGGTTATCAATACAAAATAGATTATTTCAAGTGGTTTGAACTGATGAAAGGCGTGTCAAAGGGTAATGTTTCTATATCGTTGGATTTTAAGGTTGATTGGACTGGATACGAGGATTGGTATGGAGAGAGGCAGTTTGAGACGATTAAGTCAATGACCGTAGAAAGAAAACTCTATGAACAAGCAAAGTTCTACTTGAATGAGTTTGATGACTACTTCTTCTCCACCACGCTGAAAGCAGACGAGAAGAAACACTTTACTGATAAGTGGTTTGCGGCAAGAGCAGTTTGTGCTATCGCTGAACACGATACATATCATATGCTGCGACACAGCGATGACAGCGAAGAGAACGATGAAGAGAAGTTGATATATAACGCTGGCAGATACTACACTTGCCTTACCAATATGCACAACGAAATAAGAAAAGAATTGCGTATTGATGGAGAACCAGTTGTAGAGGTTGATATCAGTGCTGCACAACCTACTATGTTAGGTCTTCTGCTCCGAGAGCGATACCCTGACATCAGGTCGGCGTGGTTAGAGCATTGTGAGAAGGGAGATTTCTACGAATGGATTGGTTCTATTGTTCTCGGTAGAAAGATAACGCCAGAGGAGAGAAAGGTTATAAAGTTGTTAATAATGCGTATGCTCTACATTGCCCAAAGACCTACGGAGAAAAAGGATAACACTTCGTTTGGAACCTATTTGAAGAAGTATATAAAAGAGAAAAATCCAAGCAAGAAAGAAAATCTGGGGAAAGGAAAATTATTCAAGTCATTTGACTTCATCGTTATGTCCTATTTGAAAGCAGAGGAACCAAAGTTGCATAAAATGGTATATGATGCAAGAACTAATTTGAAGAAAGTGAGACGAAGAAAGGCAACGGCAGCAGGACGAACAACGAAGATGAGGAACAACCTTTCTATTTTGATGACCGAGATGGAGGTTAAGTATATGAAGAGAGTTCTGGCGGTAATCGCTCCTTATGTCAAATACTTCTATACCATTCACGATTGTGTCGGTTGTAAGGCGAGCGACGCAGAGAAGGTGAGACAAGCGATGCTTGCTGTCGGCAAGGAGATGTTTGATGCTACGCTTAACATCAAGTTGGAGAAAGGAACTGGCGAAACTATTATGGACGACTTCAAGTTTATACCCGAAGAAGTGGTAATGAAGAAAAAGGGTTGGAAACCAGAGAAGATGGCAGCCTAACCAATTCACATAAATACATTATAAAATAAAAAAAATAATTTTTTTGAGATATGAGTAATGTATTGAAAGTGAAAATCGCAGGTCAGCGTGTGAGATACCAAGTTTCAAAAATAACATTTAATGAAAACGACCTGCTGAAAGCGAATGCGTGGAGGTGGGACGATAAGAAGAACGCCCTTTATCCCAATGATAACAAACTGGATATTCTACGGGATTATGAGACTTTTGACTGCGAAGATATTGGCGTTGCTATCCGAACTGATGGTGAGATATACTATGAGTTGGGTAACTCAAAGGGCAAGATAATGAAGGATAATGCGAATGTGCTATCTGCCCTTAACCATCCTATATTGAATGCTATTGATGATGCCAATGAAAGAGAGGGTCTGACCCTTGTAAGTGCAGATGTGTTTGACAACGAGAATACCATCTACGAGTATATCGTTGAAGTCAGCGATGGTGTGTCATTTGATGGGTCGCTGTTGGAGATAATCACCATCAACGACCCTATTACGAGCGAGGAGTATATCGTAGAGTTAAGGTATGGTGGCAAGAAGATGAATGGCGGAGCAGATGGACTACCGTTTAGAGACCCTGCAAGCGACAAATCTATGTTTATGCTCCATATGCCCAAAGATTATGCCGATGCTCTGGGTCTTGGAGAAAGCAAGAAACTGGGAAACATATTGAGATATGGAGACTTTATCAAAGAGAACGACGGGAAGAAACCTGTCAGTAAGGTCAAGTCAGTGAAGGAGTATAACAACGCGGTGAAGGACGGTTATGTTAAACTCCGCGAAGATTATATTCACAGTTTCATCAACGAGCACGAACGAGATGTAGAACCAGAAGAAGAATAAGCACCTTCAATACATAAAAACTATCTTCATTATGCAACCACTATAATGTTAGGCATTATGGTGGTTGTTTCTTTTTTTTTGGTTCGCCGAGAAATAATTATTATTTTTGCGATTATAACACCAATATGGTAGAGAATAAGAAGGAGATAGAAGCAAGACGCAAGCAATACGAATACTACCGAGAGAAATTATTAAACTTTAAAAAGAAGTAGATATGAAGAAGTATTATAGAATAATGTTGGGTAAAGGTGGTTCAAAAGCAGAAGAGTGTTATAAGGATGGATATATAGGTGCAGACTTTGCTATCTGCCAAGATTTATCCAATGAACTTACTGACGATTGGAGAGTATTCAATAAAAAGTTTATACCCATATTTATTTCGGCAAAACCTGAAAAGACGAAAGTTGCAGCAGGACTTGCTTGTGGTATGCTTTGGAGTATTTGTAAAGGACTTGAAGTGGATGATATCGTGCTTTCTCCAAACGGAAATGGTGAATATCTTGTCGGTAGAGTAAAAGGAGGGTATTACTATGTAGAGGGTGCAGACTTTCAGCACAGAAGAAGGGTTGAATGGTTCTCTGTGAAGATTAAGAGAGAGGATATGAGTGCAGAATTAAAGAAATCAACAGGGTCAATTGGAACTGTCGCAAACATATCTCCATATGCAGAAGAGATAGAACAACTAATAAAAGACAACACACCTCATACTCCATCTATTTTATCAACCTCGTTTGATATAGAAGACCCTTCGGAGTTTGCAATGGAGAAACATCTTGAAGATTTTCTTGTAAAGAACTGGAAGAATACCCCTATTGGCAAGAAATACGACATATATGAAGAGGATGGTGAAATGGTTGGACAACAATACCCCAGTGATACAGGTCCAATTGATATTCTCGCAATTAGCAAGAACCATAAAGAACTCCTTGTAATTGAGTTGAAAAAAGGAAGAACATCCGATGTGGTTATGGGACAGATACAAAGGTATATGGGATATGTCCAAGAAGAACTTGCAGAAGATGGACAGACAGTAAAAGGCGTTATCATTGGTTTAGATTGTGATGTAAGATTAAAACGAGCATTGTCTGTATCACACAATATTGAGTTCTACAAATACAAGATAGATTTCAGACTGGAAAAATAACCTATGCTGAAAACGAGAACTACACGATTGTGAACGACTATCAGATACGATTGGAGAGGGAGTTGATAAAGACCATCACCCAGCAATGTCCCGCTTTGGTGGTGGCAACAGGCAGGAGAAAAAGAAGACCGTGATAGAGAAGTTGAAGGTCTTTTTTGAGAAATATTTCGGAGTATAACAAAAATAAAAATTATTTTTTTGTTATCTTTGCACGAGCAAAAAAAAGAGGATTACATATATTCAAAATATGAGAAAAAATACCTTGGCTACATTTGGCTACATTTTTCAGGTATTACTCAGAATAAGAATAGAAATTGTGGCTCCTAACCACTTTTGAAGCATAATTGAGGGTAAATACACCTATTAGTATGAACCGAAAACGCTCCTGGTGGCACCACTTGAAAGAGGAGACACACACGTGTTTCCTCTTTCGTTTATATATATATATATATATATTTAGACCACAAAAAGAATTCATTATGGCATACATTAGCGATGACAAGCGCAAGGTGACCACTCACAGACTTCTAGAGATGAAGCAGCGTGGAGAGAAGATATCTATGCTCACTTCATACGATTATACTATGGCCTCGCTCGTAGACCGTGCAGGTATCGACATTATCCTCGTAGGCGACTCGGCATCCAATGTCGTAGCAGGCAACGTAACAACCCTCCCCATCACCCTCGACCAGATGATCTATCATGGCAAGTCAGTGGTGAAGGCAGTGCAACGCGCACTCGTAGTGGTTGACATGCCCTTCGGCACCTACCAGGGTAGTGACATTGAGGCGGTAAACAACGCCATCCACATGATGAAGATCACCCACGCCGATGCGCTCAAACTCGAAGGCGGCGAAGAGATACTCCCCTCAGTAAAGCGTATTCTGGCAGCTGGTATTCCCGTAATGGGACACCTTGGTTTGATGCCCCAGTCAATAAACAAATTTGGCACTTATGCCGTTCGCGCCAAGGAAGAAGCGGAAGCCGAAAAGCTCATCCTTGATGCCAAGAAGCTCGAGGAGGCGGGATGCTTCGGTATCGTATTAGAAAAGATTCCTGCAGCACTTGCCGAGCGAGTGGCCAAGGAACTCACCATTCCCGTCATCGGTATCGGTGCCGGTGGTGGCGTTGACGGACAAGTGCTGGTGGTGACCGACATGCTGGGCATGACCAACGACTTCAGTCCCCGTTTCCTGCGCCGCTATGCCGACCTCTTCACCATCGTCACAGAGGCCGTGGGCCACTATGTGGAGGATGTAAAGAGCGGCGACTTCCCCAATGAGAAGGAACAATACTAAACAAAGAGAGAGAGAATCATCTGATGATTCTCTCTCTTTGTTTTTAGCTATTAGCTCTAAAGACTAAACCCGACACACTAATCCTCAGTACGATGCCGAGGCCTTTATGCCTCGCTCACGCAGACGAGCAACGATGCCGTCGAGTTCTTCGGGCGATGCCTTCTGTAGGCTCTGCACGGGAGTCTCACGGTCGATAGTGTAGATCATCACCTCGCGCGGAGCGATACACTCGACTGCATCGAGCCAGGGGAGCACATATCCGTCGGTGGTATTGTCCACCGAGAGGCCTGTAGCATCCACTCCCTTCATAAAGAGAGTCTGTATGACGCACCGTCCCTCAAAGGCCTGCATGCACGCGATGAGATGAGACAGATCGTATCTTCCTACGGGGCGGTCTACACGACAGATATAATCCATGTCCACCGTGTCGAGCTTGACAATGTTGTTGTCCACACGCTTGAGTGCCTCAAACACCTCTATCCTATCGATGCGCGTGCCGTTGGTGAGCACGCTCACCTTGGCTTGGGGAAAGTAGCGGTCTCGCAAAGCCAGAGTGTCGCCAATGATAGTCGCAAAGTCGGGATGAGCCGTAGGCTCGCCATTACCAGCAAAAGTAAACACATCGGGTGCTATGCCCTCAGCCTGCATCTGCTGCAACTTGCGCTCCAATGCCTCTACCACCTCGCCCCTCGTAGGGAGTTTCTGCTGAGGGCGGCGCTCTGCATTGAGCCCACACTCGCAATAGATACAATCAAATGTGCACACCTTGCCATCGCCAGGCAAGAGGTTGATACCTAAAGATACACCCAAACGGCGACTTCTGATAGGGCCAAAGATAGGAGAGGGGTAGATAACGGTGGACATAAGCCAATTCTGTATGTGAATTATAAATTCTGAATTAATAAAAAAATGAGTTTATAAGTCGGCCACTATACTGAAGCAACCAAACTTATAAACTCATCAACCTATAGACTCAATTACTTCTCTATCTCGAGCAACTCAACCTCAAATACGAGGGTAGAGAAAGGCTTGATGGTACCCATATCGCGGCTACCATATGCGAGTTCCTGAGGGATGTAGAGCATCCACTTAGAACCTACGGGCATCATAGTAAGTGCCTCGGTCCAACCTGCGATAACTTGATTGGCACGGAAAGTAGTGGGTTCGTTGCGGCTATACGAACTATCAAACTCGGTACCATCGATAAGTGTACCGCGATAGTGTACCTTCACCTTGTCGGTGTTGGTGGGGATAGCACCCTTACCCTTGGTAATTACCTTGTAGCAGAGACCACTCTCGGTCTTCACTACACCTTCGGTTTGTGCGATAGAATCAAGGAATGCCACACCCTGAGCCTTATTAGCGCCAAACTGCTCTTCGAAGCGTGCGTTCTTGAGTTCCTCCATAAGTGTCATGGCGGTCATCTGTGCCTCCATGGGGGTCATAGAAAGGTTCTTGCCTGTAACACCAGCAATGAAACCAGAGAGGAAGAAATCCTTGTTGATAAGTTCCTCAGAATCGCCATACACCTCGCGGCTCACACCGGGGATGATCTGATTCCCAACCTGCTGGCCAATCTGGATACCCGCATAGAAGGCGGTCTGCTTAGCATTGTCACCAGCCTTAATTCCAGTCTTTAAGCCCTTCACAAAGTCTGCCATATAGGTAGTATCAACCCCCATGCGGTACATGATGAAGCCCTTCAAGCCCTGTGTCTGTGCCAAGCCCATAGCGTAGGAGAAGGTGTCGATCTCGGCCTTGAGGTTTGCGGTAGAGTCGTTGTTCTCCATGATGGCAGTCATGAGTGACATGGCCTTGTCACGTGCCTCGGAGGGAGTCATCTTCATACCCTTTTCTGTCACACCAGCCACGAAAGCATCAGTGAAGTTCTTCTTGTTAATCTCTCCTTCCTTACCTGCAAAGAGCTCGCCTGTCACACCAGGGATGATCTGGTTTACTACCTGCTGACCAATCTGAGTACCTGCATAGTAAGCGTTCTGTTGGTCGTCGGCATTCACACCGTCGAGTACACCATTCACAAACTGCCCCATGTAGGTGGTGTCTACACCCATACGACCTACGAGGTAGTCCTGCAGGCCCTGTGTCTGCGCTACACCGATAGCGTAGGCGAGTGAGTCGGCTTTGCTGGCGCCATTGAGGTCAGCCTTGGGAGCAGCCGCTGTGCAGCTAACAAAAAGGCCTGCTGCAAAGGCCATAGCTACTAAAAATACAGTTTTCTTCATTGTTGTTTATGTTTTTTAATTTTTAATTTTATCGAACCTCGACTGCGCTCGCTGTAAGAACTTAAGTAATCTTGGCTCTTGCCTGCTAGCACGAGTTTTCAATTTTTAATTCTTAATTATATCACAACACCTCCAAGAGTTCAACCTCGAACACCAATGTGCTGTAGGGAGGGATAGCAGCACCTGCGCCATGCTCGCCATAGCCGAGGTTGTAGGGAATGTAGAGCTTCCACTTGTCGCCTTCGCTCATGAGCTGCAATGCTTCAACCCATCCAGCAATCACTTGGTTTACACCAAACACGGCGGGCTCACCACGCTCTATAGAGCTGTCAAACATGGTGCCATCGACCAGGCGACCCTCGTAGTGGCAACGCACCTTGTCCGCAGCCTTGGGCTTGCGACCTGTGCCTGTAGCCAACACCTCATACTGGAGTCCGCTGGGGAGTGTGGTCACACCTGCGCGCTCCTTGTTCATCTTAAGAAACATTTCGCCCTGTTCGATGGCAGCGGCATGCGCCTTCTTCTCCATCTCGGCGAAGTGGTTGTTCACAATCTGTTGTGCCTCAGTGAAGCTGAGTGCGGTCTCTTTACCTTCCAATACATCACGGATAGCCTGAGCGAAATCGTCGACACTCACCTCAGCGCCCATAGAGAGCAGCTGCTGGCCGATACCAAGGCCCAATCCGTAGCTAAATTTATCCATATCTTATACTATTAATTTTTAAAAAACGGACAAAATTACGCTTTTTATCTGAATATTAGCGCAAGATTGCCCGTAATTATATAAATTTCACAAAATATTGTCAAATATGCCATGCTCAATTATATAGCCTAGCAAAGCTCCGACGCGTATCTTATAAAAAAGGAGCGACAGCGGGGCGGGACCTCGCTATCTCGTCTCAGTTAGATACTCTTTTCTACATCCCACACGAAGGCGCGGAGACCGAGACGCTCAGTCTCTTTGTCAATGCGGTGTAGCTCTGCAAGTAGTGGGTCTACCTGCTCGTCGCGTACTACAGTGAGGACAGCCGAACACATAGAAGGCCATGCATGACTACCATAGTGAGGCTCGCCAGTCTTGCTGCCGCGTCCCTGTATCTGAGGGAACATGGAGAATCCACGGCAGTTGAAGTGATCGAGTGTAAATAGTATCTTCTCCTGATAAGCCTGATCGTAGGCGATAAATACAGATTTCATCGTTTGATTTATGTTTTTCGATTTATGATTTATGATCTGTTTGCTATGACACGAGTCATTGAGAAGTGTGTGTGTTGCAATAAATCATAAATCATAAATCATAAATAGAATTTAATTTTGTTTTCTCTTCTTGCTCTTGATCATCGAACCCTTGTTCTCTTCCCAGTAAGCATCGAGAACGAGTTGCTTACTGTGCTTGCGACGAGCCTTCTTGAAACCTACGCCACAGAACATACAATAGAGTACGGGCACGAGCACAAGGGTGAGGATGGTAGACACGGTGAGACCACCGATTACCGATACACCCAAGGGACGCCACATCTCAGAGCCTTCACCCTGGTCAAGCGCCATGGGCACCATACCGAGGATAGTGGTCATGGTGGTCATGAGCACGGGGCGCAAACGGCTCTTGGCAGCAGTGATAGAGGCCTGGATGGCGCTCATACCACGCTCGCGACAGAGTTTGGTGTAATCAATGAGCACGATACCATTCTTCACCACGATACCGAAGAGCATGATACATCCCATGAGACTCATCACATTGAGGCTGGTACCGGTGATAGCCAAGGCGAGGATTACACCCGCAATAGAGAGCGGCACTGCGGTGATGATGATGAAGGGGTCGGTGAACGACTCGAACTGTGAAGCCAACACGATGAATACGAGCAAGATGATGAGCACACCGAGCAAACCGAGGTCGGCAAATGACTCCTGCTGTTCCTCGAAGTCTCCAGCAAGGTTAACATTGATACCCAAGGGGATATCCATCTTCCTGAGAATCTTGTTACCCTCAGCCACAATGGTACCCATTGGCACCTCAGCACTCACGATAGCCTTGACGGTATTGACACGTTCGCGGTCCTTACGTTCAATTGATGGGGGCGAGAAGCGTTCTACAACGGTACCCACATCCTTGATGCGTACAGATCCGCCAGTAGAGGTATAGATAAGAATGTTCTCAATGTCCTCTATGCTGGTACGGAACTCGGGGGCGTAGCGCACCTTGATGTAGTGCTCATCACCATCTTCGCGGTAGTACGAAGCGGTAGAACCATTGATGCGGTTGCGCAGATAAGTGGCGGCAGTAGAGAGATTGAGACCGTGACGGGCGAGTTTCTCGCGGTCAAAATCGACCTGAATCTCGGGTTGGTAGTCAGAGCGGCTAATACGCACCTCACTGACACCCTTGACCTTCATCAACTCAGAACGGAGTTCCTTTGCGACGCGGTCGGTGGCATCAAAGTCATAACCATAAATTTCGAAGTCAACTGAAGACTGACCTCCCATACCGGAGTTACCACCGGCACTTACGGTAAACTTCTCAATCTCAGGATAGCGGTTAAGGTCAGCACGGATAAGTTCAGAAACCTGGAAGAGAGTGCGTTCACGCTCATCGGGGTCAACGAGGGTGATGTTGAACGAACCGATGTGGCTACCATTGTCCTGCATAGAGGCAAAGGTATTGTCCTCGCTGGCCTGACCTACGGTGTAGTTCACCACACGAGCCTCGCCCTTGAAGTCCTTGCGCCACTTGTCGGCCAGCTCCTTGGTGATGGCATGGGTACGCTCGGTGCGTGTACCTACAGGCATATAGAGCTTTACGGTCAGACGGCTATCGTCTGATGCAGGGAAGAACTCAGTACCAACATACTTCGCCGTAAAGAAGCAAGCCACACAGAGCACAAGACAGGTGAGAACGATACTCTTGCGATGACGCACTGCCTTGTTAATCATGCGGCCATACCATGCATCGAGTTTGTCGAGCATACGTTCAATGGGCACATAGAAGATATTGTAGAATGTGCTATGCTTCTTCTTCAACTTCAACATCTGCGAACATAGCATAGGAGTGAGGGTAAGCGCCGACACGGTAGACACGGTGAGAATCACGCACATCATCCAACCCAACTGCTTGAACATGACACCCATCATACCGCCAGCCAAGGTCATGGGGAAGAACACGGCAATCATAGTGAGCGTAGAGGCCACTACCGAGATGGCCACCTCATTGGTGGCATGGATGGCAGCCTGCTTGGGGTCTGCTCCACGCTCGATATGCGTGGTCACGTTCTCGAGCACCACGATAGCATCGTCGACCACCATACCTATAGCGATAGAAAGACAGGCCAACGAAATCATGTTGAGCGAACCGTCGGTGATGGCCAAGTAGATGAACGAGGCCACCAACGAGATGGGAATAGTGATGGCAATCACAAAGGTGGCACGCCAGCGTCCGAGGAAGAGGAATACAACCACCACAACGAACAGGAGTGCGTAGAACACTGTCTCAGCCAAGCCGCTAATAGAGTTTTCGATGTTCTCCGAGGTATTGGCAACAAGGCCGATCTTCACGTCTGAAGGAAGGTTCTCCTGCAATTGGGGAAGCATCTCGAGCACCTTGTTGGAAATCTCCACAGAGTTGGCACCCGACTGCTTCTGTACCACGATAGTAGCACCGCGCACACCATTGGTGAAGGCCATCTGGCCACGCTCCTGGATGGTGTCGACTACCTCGGCCACATCGCGCAAGTAAATGTCGCTACCACCCATAGAGGCTACAACAATGTTCTCCATCTCCATGGGATCGTTGAACTCTCCCTCAACACGGAGAGGGAACGACTCGTTACCGATATCGAACGTACCACCGGGGAAGTTCATGTTCTCTGCCGAAATCTTCTGGCTGATAGCCTCGATGCTGAGGTTATAGGCCTCGAGTTTCACGGGGTCGCAGTATACGTAGATCTCACGCTCGGCAGCACCACCGATAGACACCGAACCTACACCTGGAATACGAGCCAAGGGATTGCAGACGTTGTCATCAAGGATCTTGTAGAGCCCGTTGGTCGACTGCTCGGCCTGTACCGAAAGAATCATGATAGGCATCATGTCGGAGTCAAACTTGAAGATGATGGGCGTACTCACCGCATCAGGCAGAGCCGAAGAGATCATATCCAATTTGTCGCGCACATCGTTCGTCAGGTCGTCAATGTCGTGTCCAAACTCAAACTCAAGCGTAATGAGCGAGAGGTTTTCCGACGACTTTGATGTGATATGCTTGAGGTTAGCCACCGAGTTGAGCGTGCTCTCCAAGGGGCGTGTCACATTATTCTCAATATCCGATGCACTGGCACCCGAATAAGAGGTCATCACCATAATGACATTACCCTCAATCTTCGGGTACAGGTCTACCGGAAGTTTGCTTACCGAGAATACACCAAACACCACGATAGCGGCGAAGATGAGACCGGTCATAATCGGTCGTTTGACCGAACCTTCGTATAAACTCATGTTTTCTTAATTATAAATTATGAATCGTGAATTATGAATTCGTCCACAGAGGAGTTGTCCACAAGGAAAGAAATCAGAATTCCACATTCAGAATTAATTTCACTTCTCCACTCTCACTTCTGCGCCATCGGTCAAGCGGGTTTGACCTGCGACTACTACGGTTGCACCATCGGCCACACCTCCGAGTAACTCATAGGCATCATCGAGACGCTGACCGAGCTCTACTTTCACATAGCTTACCTTACCATTTTCATAGAGGTATACGAAACGCTCTCCTGAACCGGGTTGCTTCACGACAGCTACGTCGGGAACAACTACGTGATTCTCTGTTCCGAAGTTAATTTGTGCACGGGCAAACATACCGGGGCGCACCTTCTCGTCCTTATTCGCAAGGGTAAGTTCCACAGGGAAGGTGTGCGTAGCCGCATTGATGGTGGGATACTTGAGCGATACAGTAGCGATAAAGATCTCACCAGGAAGCGCATCCAAAGTGATGCTAGCCTTGTCGCCCTTCTTCACCTTAGAGTAATAGTTCTCCGACACGTTAACCATCAACTTCACGGGACGAATCTGCTCCACGGTAAGGATGGCTGCACCGGCATAGAGATCACCATTGTCGTAGTTGCGGGCTGTCACGATACCGTCGATGGGACTCAGCAACTGGGTGTTCTCCATAATGTTCTTGTACTGGGTCTCAGCCACCTCGAGCGACATCTTCATGTTGTCAAACTCGGCCTTTGACACGGCGCCTACAGCATAAAGTTCCTTAATACGAGCAAAGTCGACCTTCTGATTCTCAATTTGAAGGGTGAGTTGTTGGAGATTGGCGGCATCCATCTGTACCAACTTCTGTCCTTTGGTCACATGATCGCCCACCTCAACGTAGATCTTTGCAATACGACCCGGGGCCTGAGGAGCGATGTTGTTCTTCACTTCGGCCTGTACAGTACCTACATAGTCGCGCACCTGGTCGACAGGACGCACCGATACCTGAGCCACCTTCACGGCAGGCTTTACCTCTTCTACTGGCGCAACCACGGTCTGTGTGGTCTCACCCTTTCCTCCACATGCAGCAAGCAATACTGTCATCGCCAAAGCTGCCAACGAGAATACATTTCTTTTCATTGCGTTATATGTTCTATTAGTTTATTTTCCCGAATTATTCTTTTCCCTGCAACTTATCCAAGTCTGCCTTTGCGCTTAGGTAATCAAAGATAGCCTGCGTATAGGTCAGCTTAGCTTGTGTGAGTGCCACCTCGGCGCTATTGAGTTCGAGTACAGTACCACGGCCTACCTCGTAGAGTTTCTCTGCGATATCACGGCCTTTCTGTGCTTGAACGATGGCCTCCTTGTTGCTCGACACCTGCTCGGCACTAGCCGCCATGCTGTTGAGATAACTCTGCTGCTGCATCGCAAGTTGACGAGCGGTATAGTCGCGGTTTGTCATCAACTGAGAGATCTGTAAGTTGGTCTTCTTCACGGCAGAGAAGTTGCTATACTTAAACAAGGGTATGCTCACGCTCAACGAAACGTTACTATAGGGATTCCACTCATATTCCTTGAACTTAAAGTCATTGGCCATGCAAGTGTACATATAGTTGAACTGCAACGCTACGATAGGAGCAAAGCTCTGCTTGTTGATCGAAAGACTCTGCTGCAACATTTTCACATTCATGTCCAACTGCGCCAACGTGCTATTATTCTTTAATGAATTGGTATCCGCGATCATCACACCGGCAAACACGTCTTCCTCGTAGTCGTTCAAGCTACCCTGCAACTCAATCTCCGTCTCCGGGTCGATGTTCATCAACACCAAGAGTTGCAACTTGGAGAGTTCCACACCGTTGCGTGCCGAGATTACCGAGGGCTGCATGTTTCGCATCTGAACCTCAGCGCTGATCTTGTCAAACTCACTCACGCGACCCTGCTCATATTTGGCATTCACGATGCGGAAATTCTCTTCACTCTGAGCAAAAGCCTTCTGAAGCACTGCATAGCTATCCTGCGCCAAGAGAGTCTGATAGAACGCCTTAGTCACTTGGTTGATGAGGTCATGCTTTGAAGAGCGAGCCTGCTCTACAGCCAAAGCGACATCGGTCTTAGTGAGTTTCATACTCTTGTAAAGGGTGGGAGCAAAAATGGGTAGACTCACGGTAACACCACCTTGATACTGGTTAGGAATACCGATTTCGATCTTCTGTCCCATCATTACCATCGTCTGCTTCTTGATGGTGCGGGTATAAGCACCAGAAAGTGAAGCCTCAGGCAAGAGCCCTAACGCTGTCTCCTTGTTGGAGATTTTTTTCAACTCAATCGTCTGTTCTGCCACCTGAATGGTCGGGTTGTCGTTGAGGGCAATCTCAATTGCCTGTTCCAACGTCAATGTTAACCTTTCCTGTGCCTTGGTTCCCAATGCGCAAAACATCAGCGCCACCATCATCATCGGCCGTATGCCGATACCACACATCTTTCTCATTGTCATTAGTCTTTTATTGATTGTTTATTTTAAATTCTCAATGATTGCCAGCCCCTTCTCCGTAGCCAATCCACGCAATAGCACGAGCACCACAGAGTTGTATATCACTTCAGCCGGGTATTTGCGCACAGCAGGATTACGGAGCAACTTATCAATTTGAAAGCCATCTTGCTGTAGAAACACATCGTAATCTATATCTTCTCGTAGCAACCCCTGTTCTACTCCCTGTTGTAGCCAACGTTTCACGTAACCAAAATGCTCGGTATGCATACGATCAAAGTAAGCCTCCATCTCAGAATAACGCATCAGTTCAGTAAAGAAGAGCGGACTGACCTCTCTACTATGCTCTATCACTCGCTTATAAAGGAAGAATATCTGCTCCAAAACATTGGTTGAGTGAGACAAGGTATCCTTGACAGCCTCACAAAATGCAGAAGAGGTCAACTTCACCACCTCTAGCAGTATAGCCTCCTTGTCTGCAAAAGCGCCGTAGAGTGTTTTCTTCGAGATGCCAAGTTCGCTAGCCACATCATCCATACGCACCTGTTTGATGCCATGCTGTTTGAATAGCATCATGGATGCATTTATGATGCGCTCACGCAATGCTTGTTTATCTATCGTCTTCTCCATGCGTTATTACCTTATTTTGTCAAAGCGGACACAAAATTACCGGAAACTTTTCGAGCAACAAAAAGTTTCCACAACCTTTTTCTTCTCTATAACATAATTTAGGCCATAAAAGCTAAGAATTTACATTTAATAACATTTTAGCCATCCAAACTGCACTCTGAGCATAGCAAATAGCCACCACTACAACTACGTAATATTCAACAAGGGAAATAGCAACTTGCCCTACAAATAATCGAAAAAATTACGGAAAGTTTCGGTAATGAATGCTACAAGAATTTGCCACACACATTCCCACATGCCATCGCACCTGCAATACCCACACGATTGCTCATATGATACACTTGCATTTCATAGTTACAGCTTAATGCATCTGGCCAATATTAGACAACAGACATTACAGTAAGAAAAACACGATGAAATCGCTATTTTTTGTTACTTTTATCATTCCACTATTTTGAGTTTACATACCGTCTATTACATTCCTATAACGCAGTTTTTCACCCCATGTTTCGAATATTCACCCCTATAATGATTTCATCCCTACAAATGGGTATATAACCTGCAATACGGGAAGTATCAAAAAATAATACGACCTTTGCACCGCAAACAAGCAAAAAAACAACTTATAACAAATGATTAAGCATTATTTGAAACATGTGGAGAATGCCGTTAAGAATTATTGGAATTCTCCCGCCATTACAAACTACGGTAAAAATACCTTTACTTTCGGACAAGTTGCCGAGACTATTGAGAAATTGCACATCCTACTTGAAGAGGCTGGTGTAAAGAAGAATGACAAGATTGTACTCTGCGCCAAGAACTCAGCCGAGTGGGCTGCTTCGTTCATTGCCATCGGTTCATACGGCGCCGTGATGGTTCCCCTGCTCAACGATTTCTTGCCCGAGAGCGTACAGAACCTCACCAACCATTCAGATGCCACTGCTATCTTCACCGAGCCTGAGATATGGAACAAGATGAATGCGAAGGAGATGCCCAACATCAACATCGCCATCAACATTCTCGACTTCACACCGATATACACTAAAGATAGCGAGGTCGACGCTTCGGCATTCCACGAAAAGTGTGAAGCCATTTTTGCCGAGCGTTTCCCAGAAGGCGTGAAGCCCGAACACATAGACTACCACACGGGCGACTTCGATGAGTTGGCGCTCATCAATTACACCTCTGGAACTACAAGTGACCCGAAGGGTGTAATGCTATCGGCGCGTGCCATCAGCTCCAACGTAGAGTTTGCTATCAAGCACATGCCTAACCAACCCGGATGGCATATTCTCTCCATGTTACCCCTGGGCCACATGTACGGCATGGCCTTCGAGTTTCTCTACCCCATGGCTTCGGGCTGCCACATCTTCTTCTTAGGCAAGACCCCCACCCCCTCGGTACTCATCAAGGCCCTCTCAGAGGTGCAGCCCTATATGCTCGTTACCGTACCCCTTGTTGTAGAGAAGATTTTCAAGGGTAAGGTAATGCCTACCTTGGAAAAGCCATTAATGAAGGTACTCACCGCCATCCCCGGCATCAACAAGATCATCTACAACAAGGTGCGTGCCAAGCTACTCACCACATTCGGTGGCAACCTCGAGCGCGGTAGCCTCATCGTGGGAGGTGCCGCCATCAACGAAAAGGTAGAGAAGCTGATGAAGAAGATGAACTTCCCCTACACCGTGGGCTATGGCATGACGGAGTGTGCTCCGCTCATCTGCTACCGTAACTGGAAGACCTTTGCCATGCGCTCATGCGGACAAACAGTAGAGCGTATGGAGGTACGCATTGATTCAGAAGATCCCCGTAACGTGGTAGGAGAAATCCAGATGAAAGGTCAGAACGTGATGATGGGATACTACAAGAATCCCGAGGCCACAAAAGCAACCTTCACTGAGGACGGTTGGCTCAAGAGCGGCGACCTGGGCATCATGGATGCTGACGGCAACGTATTCATCAAAGGCCGTTCGAAGAATATGATTCTTAGCGCCAGCGGACAGAACGTATACCCCGAAGAGATTGAAGACAAGTTCAACAGCCTGCCCTTGGTGATGGAATCAATCGTCATCAGCCGCGGCAACAAGATTGTTGCGCTCGTAGTACCCGACATGGATGCATTCAAGAAACTTGAGGGTAACACCAAGAGCATAGAAGAGATATTGGATGAATACTTAAAGCAAGTGAATGCCGAGCTCCCGGCATATAGTAAGGTAAACCTATTAGAACGCCACGACGAGCCCTTCGAGAAGACCCCGAAGCGCAGCATCAAGCGTTTCCTCTATTCGTAATGAGCAGGTAATCGTTCCGACAAATAACCTTTACTATGAAAGATGAGGGGCATGCAGAAATAGGAGCATGCCCCTTCTCTTTGCGAAGTTTTTTAAAGCAAAAGCAAGATAAATGCAAAGAAATTTGTATTTTTGGCCCCGAAAACAAAACGGCAGATGAATTTCTTCGCACAATTCATACCTCAATACTTGCTCACGAAGCGCAGCCTCACCATCATGGTAACCTCGACGGCGGCCTTCGCGTTCTTCTTTATCATAATCTATAAGCCCTTCAATGTGGTGCACTGGGCAGAGATTTCACGTTTCGTCTTTGTGGCCTGCGTGCTGGGCATCGTACTGCTGGGTATGAGCATTGCCGCCATCAGCCGAGTCATCATGTGTTATCGTGCCAAGAATCATCGCATCACCTATCTCCAATACATCGCGTGGGTCGGTGTAGAGTTGGTGCTAATGTCAGTGGCATTCTCCATCTGCTCTACGCTGACCGGTGTACAACTCGACATCGCAGAGGCTTTCGAAAAGTCGCTGCTCAACACCTCGCTCATCCTTCTCATACCCTATATCATAAGCATCACGGCCTTTACCCTGCAAGACCGTAATAGTCGCCTCCGCCAAATTGAGGACGACTACGACAAGGCGATGCAAGAGCGCGCATCGACAAAGGGCATCATCTCCTTCTACGATGAGCGTGGCGAACTGCAACTATCAATCACCAAGGAGAACCTACTCTACGTAGAGAGCGCCGACAACTATATATGTATATGGTATATGAAGGGCAATCTACCCAAGAAACTCGTATTACGCAACACGCTAAAGCGCACCGCAGAGCTTCTGACCGATACCAATGTGATGCGTTGCCACCGCGGCTATATGGTAAATATGGAACAAGTAAAGGTGCTTCGCCGAGAAAAAGAGGGATTCTATCTTGAGCTGGGGGTCGAGGGAGTAAAAGACATCCCCGTATCGAAAACCTATGGCGAAGCTGTGCTCAAGTGGCTATCAATGTAAGAACGACGCCAAACTCTGAACAACGCGGATGACTTATCCTCACACAGAATCCGCGATGCAAGTGGCACCAGATACTATACCCTCGAAGATGTCATCCTGAACCTTTAGGTCGATGCCCGTAGGGGCTGAAGTCAACGGAGTGAACCTTTAGGTCGCTGGCCCGTAGGGGAAAAGCAAGGATCTCGCAGAGTCTCACGATAAGACTACTCATAATCCTGCGCGAAATCCCTCGGCGCTGCGCTTTCTCGGGATGACACTGTAGCGATTAAACTATAATCCGCGGGACTAGGTGAACAAATCTCCCACATTTTACATTCTATAGGCGATTAATTACTCTTTTTTAGGGATATTAAGTATCTTTATTATGCCATAAAGCACAAATCGCACAAGAATCGCAAAGTTTTATACTAAATTTCGTGGTAAAATGAATAAAATGTTGTACCTTTGTCGCCCGATTGGCTATATCCACTCGGAAACGACCAATAAAATGTAAAAAAATGGGCAAATTTGACAGTTATAAAATAGACCTTAGAGGGATGAAAGAGGTAGATACCTCTTACGACTTGAGTGTCGACAACGACTTCTTTGCCCATATTGACGGCCCCGAAGTACAGAAGGGTAAGGTAAAGGTTTCACTTGACGTACATCGCAGCGTTGATGTATACGAGATGAGCTTCACCATCGACGGCACAGTGGTGGTTATTTGTGATCGCTGCCTCGACGAGATGGACCTTGACATACACACTACGGGTAAGTTGCAAGTAAAATTGGGCGCAGACTACGGAGAGCAGGGCGACACAGTAATTATCCCCGAAGCAGAGGGAGTTATCAACGTCGCTTGGTACATTTATGAGTTCGTAGCGCTAGCAATACCCATGAAGCATGTACATGCTCCAGGGAAATGCAACAAAGAGATGTCTGGCAAGTTGAGCAAGCATCTGTTGCGTTCGGCCGAAGATGAAGATTTCGGTGGCGAAGCAATCACGTTTGGCGACGAAGCAGACGAAGCGGAGACACCTATGGATCCGCGTTGGGAAGGTTTAAAGAAAATAATTAATAATTAAAACTAAAAGAAATGGCACATCCTAAAAGAAGACAATCGAAGACCAGAACTGCCAAGAGAAGAACACATGACAAGGCAGTAGCTCCTACATTGGCCATCTGCCCCAACTGCGGCGAGTGGCATGTATTCCACACTGTATGCGGCGCTTGCGGCTACTACCGTGGAAAGTTGGCTATCGAGACAGCTGCTGCAGTTTAATTTGCGGCATTCTGAGAGTTAAGAGTGAAGAGTTAAGAGTTAAGAGTTTTCCATCCATATGGTAACTTTTTACTCTTCACTCTTCACTCTTAACTTTTAACTATTCATTTCTAACTCTTTACTCAAGAAAGTGCATAAAGCTGGATTCGTAAATATCGTAGGCAACCCCAATGTGGGCAAGTCAACCCTAATGAACAAGTTTGTCGGTGAGCGCATCTCTATCGCCACCTTCAAGGCGCAGACCACGCGCCACCGCATCATGGGTATCGTCAACACAGAGGACATGCAGATTGTGTTCTCTGACACACCTGGTGTATTGAAACCCAACAACAAGCTACAGGAATCGATGTTACAGTTCTCTGAGTCGGCACTGCAAGATGCCGATGTCCTTGTCTACGTCACCGACGTAGTGGAGAAGATCGACAAGAACCAAGAATTCCTCCAAAAGGTACAGCGCATGGATGTACCCATCCTCCTGCTCATCAACAAGATTGACATGAGCAACCAGAAGGAACTCACAACCCTCGTGGAAGAGTGGCACGAGTTGCTGCCTCAAGCAGAAATTATCCCCATATCAGCATCGAACAACTTCAATGTTGACGTGGTACTCCGCCGTATCAAAGACCTATTGCCCGACAGCCCACCCTTCTTCGACAAAGATCAGTTGACCGACAAGCCCGCCCGCTTCTTCGTCACCGAAATCATCCGCGAGAAGATACTCCTCTACTACGACAAGGAGATACCCTACGCATGCGAGGTCTGTGTCGAACAGTTCAAGGAGACCGAGAAGAACATCCACATCAACGCCATCATCTACGTTGAACGCGAGTCACAGAAGGGTATCATCATCGGCAATCAGGGCAAAGCGCTGAAGAAGGTGATGACCGAAGCACGCCGTACACTGGAGCAGTTCTTCGGCAAGAGCATCTTCCTTGAAACATTTGTAAAAGTAGATAAAGACTGGCGCAACTCGGACAAAGAAGTGCGCAGTTTCGGATATAATCTTGAATAAAACATGGGAAACTTAGTAGCCATCGTAGGACGCCCCAATGTAGGCAAGTCCACACTATTTAACCGCTTCACGCAAACCCGCCACGCCATCCTGGCCGATGAGGCAGGTACCACACGCGACCGTCAGTACGGCAAGTGCGAATGGACGGGACACGAGTTCTCCATCGTCGACACCGGCGGTTGGGTAGTCAACTCCGAC
>JAZONP010000106.1:0-6612 GCA_045654565.1 Bacteroidaceae bacterium | reverse complement strand
CTGACTTCATTTATTCATAAATAGTGAAAATAAGAGCAGATTATTTGGAGATATCCTATATTTCTGTGTGAGGGTAATACATTGATCATATGAGAATAGGGAATATAATCTCCATGAATATTTCTGATGCGTCTGCCCTGTTTGTAGACCAAAGGTGAGAACAGGTTAGCATACGCAATCTCACACTTGGGCCGAAGAGCTTGGGTTGAAGCAAAATGGATAGTCGGGAAATGAATATGCTGACTAAGGGCTTTTGCATCGCCAGACTACTCCAGGGCGTGTTCGTAAAACCCCAGAAAACCGAAATGGATAGGTGAAAAAAGGATTGTACACTTTGTACGACATAATCAGCTGTACGTCACAGAGATTAGACTAAGAATTTGTACACATATTTGTACACTTATTGTATACAAATGGAACACTTGTTAGGCTTGCTTCGATGTTTTTTACTGCGAGTGAAGGTGCTTCGCCATTTGTGACAAAGATAGGGATTTATTCCAAGAAAGGATAGACTAGCCGATGGTTTTTATGACTTTAGGGATGTCAATTCTTTAGGTGGTGCAACAATCGCACACTATATGAGTGCAACAATTGTACAATATGTCGTTTTGTATATTCTTTATAGCAAAAATATTCGATATGTGGCTGAAACTTTCCTTTTAAGAATTATCTTTGCACTACAAACGCTCCATGTATTGTACGTAAATTTAATACCAATTCTATTATGAAAAAACAGACTCTATTCTTTCTATGCCTTATGTTATGGGCTATGGGTAGTGTTTATGCACAGGATGCACAATTGAAACTTTGTTTTGACTTTTCCAATGTAACCAGTACTTCGGTGAAGGACACTGTCTCTGGAATCACTGCTAGGATGATGAGAGATGCCTCGGTAAAGAGTATGGGTAAGTACAAGGTTTTGGATTTAGGTAATGGTACGGGTTATCTAAATTTGACATCAAGAGTAGGACGAGTTGTCAGTAAGTTAGAGGATCATACCATATCGGTCTATTATCGCGTTGCTCGTGAGGCTTCGCTTTCCGGAGCAGGATATTTCTTGTGGGCATTCTCGCAGTTGGAGGCCACGACAGAAACGTCGGGCGCGTATTCAGCCTATCGTCTCAATGCGCAACGCCTGGCAGCCTCTGTTACAGGATGGGGAAATGAGATTGGGATAGAGCAAGGCACAGAATCGGAGAAAGGGCGTTGGATGCATGTGCTGTATCGGCAGAAAGGAACTAAGGGCGAACTGTTTATTGATGGTAGGCGAGTGCAACAAGCCACAAACATGCCTATACTGAAAAATACGTTCCAAAGCATTCCTGAGTATTGTTGGATAGGCAGAGCTCCGTTCAGTGGGGATAGTTACCTTAAGCAGACCTTGGTCAGTGATTTCCGAATCTACGACGGAGCCGTGAGCGATGAGATGATCGAGGAACTGGCTTCCGTAGCCCAGTCGCTTGAAGAGGAGTTTCGTTATGGTAGTACGGGGGATTTTACAACGCTTGAGGATGTCATAGAGGATTGTCGCCAATTGCTCGATGCGGCAACGGAGGGCTATGCCCCCAATGCTATGGCTGAGCTGCGGGATGAACTACGTGTGGCCGAGGAGGAACTCAGAGCAGCCCGAGCCTCACAAGCTGTTATTGACGAATTGGTAGCTTCGCTGCAGGCTAGGTGTGCTCAAGTGGAGAATACTAAAGGGTATAAAGCCAAACAGCCCGTGGCATACAAGGCCGGCGAACAGGGTTTCGTACATCCGGGTGCACTGGTCACACAGGCAGATATTGATCGTGCTAAGCAACTTATCTTTGAGGAGAAGGATGAGTACATGATACGTGCATGGGAAATACTTTGCAGCAATCAATATGCCCAAGCCAACTCAGCCTCATGGCCTACAGAGCACGTGCAACGTGGATTGACTGGGGATAACTACATGAATGCAGCCCGTGGAGCTGCTATTGCGTTCCAGAATGCACTGCGCTGGAAGATAAGTGGAGACCGTGCTCATGCCGATGCTGCCGTAAACACATTGATGAATTGGTGCAATGTGACTAAAGCAGTGACAGGAAATACGAATATCTCTCTTGCTGCCGGACTCTACGGATATGGCTTTGCCAATGCTGCCGAACTTATGCGTGACTATGACGGATGGAGTCGTGAAGATTTTGAACGCTTCAAACAATGGATGGTGAAGGTTTGGTACAATCCCTCCATTGACTTCCTGCGCCGCCGCCACGACACATGGATGAACTTCCGTAATCCCAGCCGAGGTGAGCGACCAGGACACTATTGGAGCAACTGGGGACTATGTAACGTCCTTTGCGTAATGTCCATCGGCATCCTTTGTGATGATGTTCATATGTACAATCAGGGAGTCTCATTTTACAAATACGACCATCAAGGAACATTCCAAAAAGATCGCTCCAAGCTCCCGATGATTTACAACGATGGATGCAATGAATTTATAGGTAATTTGGTACCTGTGGTGCTACCCGACGAACGTGGTCCCTTGGGTTACTTAGGTCAGATGCAGGAGAGCGGTCGTGACCAAGGCCATGCGGTCATGGCTCTTTGTTGTGCTCTTGATGTGTGCCAAATAGGCTTCAACCAAGGTGATGACTTATATGCCTATATGGATGACCGTATCGTCGCTGGATGTGAATATGTGTGCGCACAAAACTATGCAGGGGTATCTCCAACGGATTTACCTTGGATAATCTATGAATATGCCGATTGTGCGGGCCCACGAGGTGCAAGTTGGCAAATGCCTTGTGCCGACTCGCGAGGTGTGGGTGAGCGTCGTCCCAACTGGGATCGTATTCGCGGATACTACGAAGGACTGCGTGGCGTGAAACTGACATTCACCGATAAAGCGGCAGAGCTGCTCTGTCCCGATGGCGGAGGAGGTAACTACAATGCTAACTCTGGCGGTTTCGACCATCTTGGATTCAGTTCACTCACCAACTATCGTCCGCTCATCAGTCCCGAGGATGCAATCACTCCACTCAGCGGTGATATTGTATACAAAGGCGATACATTGAAGGATCAGACCAACCTCGGTGGACTGAAATATAAATATACGCATGGGCCGAGTGCGGCTATCCCCGCAGATGGTGCTGAGATAACCCTCATCCCACAACTCCCCGGTAATATCACCGATACAGGAATTTGGCAGTGGGAGACGGGTGAGACTACCCGACAGATCACCGTAAAGGCAGACCGCAGCTACATCTATCGGGTTACCTATACAGCAGCCAATGGCACACAGAGCAGACAGTCATTTGCCATAGCTGTAGCCGGTGATGCGCAGGCCGACCCGATGAAGCAGGAAATCACCGTAGAGGGACTCATCGAACCAATTGCAGAGAAAACGATATTGAGCGGTACAAGCGTCATCCTGTTTGCTGAGGCCGCTACGGGTTGGACCGACGACTACCTTTGGGACAATGGTTCTACAGGCACCACTATCGTCGTAAATAACCTCACGGCAAGCCGAGACTACACTTGTCAGTTTGCCAATCAGAGTGGGGCAGTCAGTGAGGCGCACTTCCGGTTGACCGTAGTGCCGGCACGTCAGCGCATTTCAGTGGATGGTGGCGAGGTGTTGTGCGACTCAGTCGAAGTGTTCCCCGGATCGAAGGTCGTGTTGAAACTTGAGGTTCCTGGAGGGACAAACTCACAGGATATCGTCTGGAGCGACGGAAGCCGTGGATTCACCTATACATTGCCTTCGGTGGAGGAGCCAGCTGTTGTCACAGCAACATTCAACGGCGAAATCTACACCTATACCGTTACGCTTAAGGATGCCCTATTCTCCTATTACACCGATTGGCTCACCTACGAGAATGGATATAGTCATATCACGGCCGCAGACCAACTGGACGAGATCCTTGAAAGTCATTATTTCGTGCTCTGTGCCGATGAGGCCGACTTGATGCTACATCTGGCTGATGGAGAAGAGAATGGGAACAAGGCTCTCTATTACCGCTCTTCAATCAATCCAACCAATGATGTCTCGACACTCTTTACCCTCGAATCCTTTGAGGGTGGCTACTGCCTTCGTAATATTGACTACGACGGGTTGTTGCTGCAAACAGAAATGAATGCAGCATGGAACTTCCGCACTCACGACCAACCCTATCCTATCAGTTGGGCTCGCTTCCTGTTCCAGAATGTCGGCAGTTCGTGGACTATCGAGAATGGTACTTATGCTGGCAACTGGCTCGGCCTGTGGGCTCCAGAGAACGGCTATGTTGATGGCGAAGAGCTTGCTTGTAACAAAACGGGAGATGAGGTGGGACATTTCCAACTCTTTGCTATTCCTCGCGAACGCTTCCATGTAGACTACATCAATAGCCAAGTTCTTCCTGCTGATGCCAGCATACTCATCCAGAATCCTGCTTTCGATGCCAACTCATGGGCGTTATGGACAGTAAAAGGGACCTTCGGAAATCAGCGCTTCAATGGTGCCGCAGAGACATGGCACAGCACTAACTTTACGATGCAGCAGACTCTGAAGGGGTTGCCTGCTGGGCAATATGTCATAAGTTGTCAAATGGCCAATGGCGAGGGAAACAATACAGGATACCTGTTTGCGAAGACTGGCGAAGAGACGCAAAAGGCAGTGGTGTCACAAAGCTGTGCAGGGTCTGATTTCGATACGCAACGCAACATGATGGCTGCCGATGAACGTTACGGGTTGCTTACTGTAAATATTAATGTTCTGGAGGACGGAGAATTGACCTTCGGTATCACAGAACCTACCAATGGAACTACCTGGTTAGTCTTCGATAATTTCCGACTTTCCTATTTGGGAGTCGATATTACTGAGGTGAAAGAACTGACAGATGACTTGTCGGGCAGAAAACAGGATGATGCAGTATACGACTTCTATGGAAGACGGATACAGTCGGCAATATTGGAGAAAGGGGTCTACATTGTAAACGGAAAGAAGGTGCTGATAGAGTGAACACATAGCACGCTTCAAACTGTCGCACTGTTTTAGGCATCTCAGATTTTACAACACCCTGGCCCGCAGTATCTCACGCTTGCCACCGACGGGGCCGGCGAGGCGTTCCACTGTGAATCCTGTCGTCTGTAGCAGGCGGCGTATGGCGCCCTTGGCGCAGTAGGTGGTGAGTACCCCTCCGGGGCGCATGGCCTCGTATATGCGGGCAAAGACCTCGGCGCTCCACATCTCGGGCTGCTTCTCGGGGGCGAAGGCATCGAAGTAGACGATGTCGATGTCTTGAGGAAGCGGGGCGGTGAGCAGGTCGCAACAGCGCTTCTCCAGCGTGAAGTGGGGCGTGATGGCTATGGGCTTCTCCCACGGTGCGGCATGGAGGGCGGCAAAGAGCGGTGCGACGACAAGCGTCTCGTAGCCCAAGCCCTCTACTAACCGAGGCTCTACGGGATATTTTTCCAGGGCGATGTAGTGCACCGGGCGCTCGGCCGTGGCGGCCATGGCGGTAACGGCGGCGTTGAGGCCCGTGCCGAAGCCTATCTCGAGCAAGCGCAGCGGACGCTCTGCAGAGTGCCCGGCAGCATGCAGGTAGGCACAGTCGCGATAGATATGGAGCGCTTCGGAATAGGCTCCCTTTACCGAGTGGTAGTGCTCGTCGAGTTCGGGCACGAAGAGCGTGGCTGAGCCATCGTCGGTAGGTTGTATCTCAAGGTGGGGCATAGAGGGGAGGAATTTTCTTATGGTTCCAGTAATTTTTCTATTCGCGGTCAGAATGCTTTCTGTTCGCGAGCATAATACTTTCTATCCGCGGTCAGAAACACTTCTATTCGCGAGTAGAAATGTTCTTCTCTTCATTGAACAAAGATAACGGATAGCTTCGAAATATGCAACAAATAGGGCGGCAATAGTTTGTGTGAGCTTTTTTGAATTTTCTTGAAAACATGTTGGAGTGGGGTAAAGGCAATAGGTCTGTCAGGAAGTCGTCCAGGCGCAGTGAACCTTTAGTTCGTTGGTGCAAGTCTTGGCAAGGTAATGGCAAATGTTTGGCAAAAGAGAAATCTTGTAACTGGTGTTGTGATCAGTGAGTTACGGGGTGTGAAGACGTGCGATTTGGCAAATCAAGCGGCTTGCGTATATTGCCAAGGAATACGCATTGTAAATCTATTAGACGCTGCTATGGATTTCTCTCAGACTATCTGTCTTTTGTCTCACACAGATTACACAAAGAACACAGAGCACGCATCGTTTCACTCGCGTGTACCTCCGGAATGTTAACACTCGGTACGGCCGACAGCTGCGAGCGTAGCGATGCAGTCCTCTGTGTGCTCTGTGCAATCCTTTAGATTTGCAGAGTAAAAACAAAGGTAGAGAAAAATCCCTACCTTTGTAAGAGTTAACCAAAGGAGAGAGGTGAACTAGTGTGTTCTCTAGCCTTACGAGCTATACGCAGAAACAGTCCTCTTCTCCTTTCCGTTGAACGGAAGAGCCAACTATATTTGTAGGTACAAAGACCTAATAAAGGATGCAGTTAGTTCAACTCCCGGTTAACATAAATATTTAACAATGCAAAGATATGGAAAAAGATTATTACATCGGAGTGGACATCTCTAAAAGAACGATTGACGTGGCAATTTATGTAAAGAGTC
>JAZONP010000105.1:0-2714 GCA_045654565.1 Bacteroidaceae bacterium | reverse complement strand
GTTCCAGGATGGCACAAAACCGGCTTCGCAGCTGAGCTACGATGTGGACTACTCGACCCTCGGCACCCAGTCATGCAACGGACGCATCCCTGCCAATGGCTCAAAGACCATCTACCTCGGCTTCGAGAACGAACGTGTGCGCTACACCAACTACCTCTGGGTAGAGGCCGACGTGGTGGTACCGAATACGGTGTACTACACCACGAAGTATACGGTGAAGTAAATAATGAGAAAGGTTCTAATCACAGGTTTCGAGCCCTTTGGTGGTTCAGAGGTGAACTCGTCATGGGAGACAGCTGTCCGTGTAGGGCAGTTGGCTCCCAAAGACGTTTGCATGGAGAATCTGCTATTACCTGTGAGCTTTATGAGGGCGGGCAAGAAGATTCGTGAAGCGCTGAGGGAGAAAAGGCCTGATGTGCTCGTCATGCTTGGTCAGCGAGGCAAGGGAGAGAGCATCGACATAGAGCGTATTGCCATCAACTTGATGGATTCGGTAAATCCAGACAATGATGGCTACCATCCGCAAGAGCAGACGATAGTGGATGGGGGTGAAGCGGCCTATTTCTCTAACCTTCCTGTAAAAACGCTGCGCGATGCTTTGCTTCACAGGGGCATCCCTGCACGAGTATCGAACAGTGCTGGACTATATGTGTGCAATAGTACCTATTACAATGCGCTGAATGAAATATATGACCAGGGGCTCTCAATAAAGGCGGTGTTTATACACTTGCCAATAATTAGCGAGGACTTCCCGATAGAGATGCTAACAGATGCCATACTGGCAATAATTGAAACAATAATACATTGACATGAGTAAAATACAGAAGTTTAAGGAAGCACTCAACCGAGTCTTTGACGATAATCTGCATACCAAGCAGTGGGAAAACTATGTGGACTATGTTATCATTGGCCTGATAGTAATAAGTACGGTATCGATCTTTATCTCAACATTCAATATCTCCCCTCTGTGTGAACGGGTGTTGCACTTTATCGATATATTTACTGTTATCATCTTTACGATAGAGGTGACACTTCGCATATGGTGTGCCGACCTCTTGGATAGTAAGTATAAAGGATTTTGGGGACGAGTGCGCTATTGTTTCTCTTTCTATGGGCTGATAGATGTTTTGTCTACATACACCTTTTATGTTTCGTTGATTGTTCCGTTACCTTATGCCGTACTTAAGTCATTGCGTGTGGCGCGTTTATTGCGTGTGTTCCGATACATGCGTTCGTTCCGTCTATTGCAAGAGGCTTTTGCTTCAAAAGCAAAGGAGATGTTTATCTCTTTACAGTTCCTTGTGATAGTAACACTGATGCTTTCGTTTGTATTGTTCTTCTACGAGCATGCAGCTCAGCCCGAGGCGTATAACAACGGCTTAAGATCGGTGATATGGGCCTTTGCCCAATACATTGGCGACCCAGGAGGTTTTGCTGATACGCCACCCATAACCATTGCGGGACGAATCATAGCTTGTATTATTGGCCTATTGGGAATAGCGTTGTTCGCTGTCCCTGCCGGTCTCATTGGGGCAGGCTTCTCTGAGGCGATGAATAATGAGTTACATAAGGAGGTTACGGAAAAGAATATAGAAAAGCTGAAACGAGCTTTCGAGCGTAAACTGGACCGTCCTACAGGATTTCAGATTGTACCTCAACATCTGTCCATCTGTGACATTCAGGCTCGGATGGGAATGAAAACCGACGACATCTTTGATGCCGTTGAAGCATCAAGTGAGTTTAGGCTTATCAACTTAGCAGTGACTCAAACTATTGATGAGCATCCACAAGATAAACTTGCGATAGAGCATTTTGTTGTAAACCGTCCTTATGGTTGCTGCATCGACCGAGGGTCGAAAGTGACTATCGTCTCGCCCTCCAGTCTTGTTGATCCTTGCACGGGATATTTCTCATACTATATCGCTTTGATAGGTGGCTTTAATTATATAAGTAGAGAAATCGGTGAGTTGCGCCCCTATCGTTCGTACTATGCCTTTGATGACCGTAATACGCATGAAGAGAACCTTGCAATCTATATGGAGGACTTGGAGAAACTAACCTCTCGGGAGGGAAGCTGGACATTGACTATCCTCGCGGCCAGCGGTGCGCTTGAACCCGCTTATCCTACAGTTTTCCACTTCTCTGCAGGTGGCGCAAAGGGTGATGAGCGCTTCGAGGGAGATAACCTCATAGTGAAGGATATGCAGGCTTATCGCTCGTTCTATGAAAACTTGTCTGAGGAACTTAAGACGAACTTTGATATGGCTTCTGACCATCAGCGCTATCACAGCGTAACATCTTCTAAAATGTTTGCCAGAAAGTTCAACGAAGGCTTAGGTTGCAAGAACAATATCATCTTGCGTGTGGCATGGAGTGCCTGCTTATGGGATTCGCGCCGCATAGCTATCGCCAAAACAATCGCTGAGGCCTTGGTTCGCCATTTTGACGCTGAAACTCCAAAGGCATATCTTGAAGACTTACAGACGAAGAAGTGTGGGTATTAACGGTTCTATTATGATGGATAAACTGACAAGACAACAAGAGGTAATTGTAAGAAAATTACTTCATTATTCTAAAAGTGAAGAATTTTCTCAATTCATTCTAAAGACTATTGAGGAACATAATTGGACAAGGGATATTTTGGGTGATACTGTAGAGTTTTTGACTGAGGGGCAAGAGGAATTATACGAGTCTTTAGGTGGAGGATATGATTC
>JAZONP010000104.1:0-2621 GCA_045654565.1 Bacteroidaceae bacterium | reverse complement strand
GAACATACGTTCATGGCAGCACCTGAGAGCACGTATGAGGGACGCACGAGTACGGGGAAGCCTACCTTCTCGATGAACGCGTTAATGTCGTCCATAGAGGTGAGGGCGCTCCACTCGGGCTGGTCTACGCCGATGCGGTCGAGCATAGCAGAGAACTTGTCGCGGTCCTCGGCATTGTCGATATACTTGGCCTGTGTGCCGAGGATGCGTACACCCATACGGTCGAGGCTCATGGCGAGGTTGTTAGGAATCTGTCCACCGGTAGATACGATGACACCCATGGGGCACTCGAGCTCGATGACATCCATCACACGCTCGAAGGTGAGCTCGTCGAAGAACAAGCGGTCACACATATCGTAGTCGGTAGATACGGTCTCGGGGTTGTAGTTGATCATCACGCTGCGGTAGCCCTCCTTGCGGATGGTGTTGAGCGCCTGCACACCACACCAGTCGAACTCTACAGACGAACCGATACGATAAGCACCTGAGCCGAGTACGATGATAGACTTGTCGTCGCGAGCAAACTCGATGTCGTGCTCGGTACCCGAATAGGTGAGGTAGAGGTAGTTGGTCTGTGCGGGATACTCAGCAGCGAGGGTATCGATCTGCTTCACTACGGGAGTGATGCCAAGTTCCTTGCGGCGGAGGCGTACGGCCATCAAGCCCTCGTCGGTACCCAGCTGCTCCTCGAGGCCTGTGGCACGAGAGATCTGGAAGTCGGTGAAGCCCTGTACCTTGGCCTTGCGGAGAAGCTCGGCGGGTACGTCAACGATACCATTATATGTGTGGAGTTCCTTAGAGGTGTTCATGATATTCATGAGCTTCTGCAGGAACCAGCGGTCAATCTTGGTGAGTGCATGGATCTGGTCGATGGTGTAGCCAGCACGCATAGCCTTAGAGATGACGAAGATGCGCTTGTCGGTGGGTTCGCGGAGGGCCTTGTCGATGTCGGCAATCTCGAGCTCCTTGTTGTCAACGAAGCCGTGCATGCCCTGACCAATCATGCGGAGACCCTTCTGGATAACCTCCTCGAAGGTGCGGCCGATTGACATCACCTCACCTACAGACTTCATGGCTGAGCCAATCTCGCGGTCTACGCCACGGAACTTACCGAGGTCCCAACGAGGAATCTTACATACGATGTAGTCGATGGCGGGCTCGAAGAACGATGTGGTAATCTTGGTTACCGAGTTCTTGAGCTCGAAGAGGCCGTAGCCGAGACCAATCTTAGCAGCTACGAAAGCCAAGGGGAAACCTGTAGCCTTAGAAGCCAACGCTGATGAACGGCTCAAGCGAGCATTCACCTCAATCACGCGGTAGTCCACAGACTCAGTGTCGAAGGCAAACTGTACGTTACACTCACCCACGATGCCCACGTGGCGCACGATGCGGATGGCGAGCTCGCGCAGCTTGTTGCACTCGCTGGCGGTCAAGGTCTGTGTAGGAGCTACAACGATACTTTCACCAGTGTGGATGCCGAGGGGATCGAAGTTCTCCATGTTACATACGGTGATGCAGTTGTCATACTTGTCGCGCACCACCTCATACTCGATCTCCTTCCAACCCTTGAGGCTCTTCTCTACGAGCACCTGGGGAGAGAATGAGAATGCCTTCTCGGCGAGCTTGTTGAGCTCCTCCTCGTTGTCGCAGAAGCCTGAGCCGAGACCACCGAGTGCATAGGCAGCACGGATGATGACGGGGTAGCCCAAGCGCTCAGCAGCGGCACGAGCATCGGCGATGTTCTCAACGGCCTCACTCTTGATGATCTTCACATTGATCTCCTCGAGCTTGCGGTTGAAGAGTTCGCGGTCTTCCGTATCGATGATAGCCTGTACGGGAGTACCCAGTACCTGCACATTATATTTCTCGAGCACCTTGCTCTCATAGAGCTTCACACCGCAGTTGAGGGCGGTCTGTCCACCGAAGGCAAGGAGGATGCCATCGGGGCGCTCCTTCTCGATAACCTTCTCTACGAAGAAGGGTGTTACGGGCAAGAAGTAGATCTTGTCGGCCACACCTTCGCTGGTCTGTACGGTAGCGATGTTGGGGTTGATGAGCACCGTGCTGATGCCCTCTTCGCGCAATGCCTTGAGCGCCTGTGAGCCAGAGTAGTCAAACTCACCAGCCTCACCGATCTTCAGTGCACCTGAACCCAAGAGCAATACTTTATTGAATTTCTTTTCCATAATATTTTATATTTGGGGAGTTAAAGGGAGTTAGAGGGAGATATCACTTCGCTTTGCTTCGTTAAGGAGTTAAGTGCCAATAGTTTTTTCGAGCGTTCATTACATTTGGCCTTTATCTCCTTTTATCTCCATTTTACTCCATTTATCTCCTATATTATTTTAGATGAGTTTCACAAAATCGTCCATCAGGTTATCCTTCTGGTAGCCACGGCTGCAAGCCTCGGGGGCAAACTGTGTGCCGAGCCAGGGCTTCTCCTCGTGACGGATACCATCGACAGCCTCGTCGTTGAGGTTGGTGAACATCACATTCCAACCTGCGGGGAGTGTGCTTGCCACTACGGCGTAGCCTACATTCTGGTTGGTGATGTAGCAGCTGTTGGTACCTGCGAGACGTGAGGGCTGGTTGGCACCACGGTGACCGAACTTCAGCTTCTC
>JAZONP010000103.1:0-12876 GCA_045654565.1 Bacteroidaceae bacterium | reverse complement strand
GAACTACCTACACCTTTTTTATGTGCCATGATTCAAAATGTTTTTAAGGGTTAAGCAATAACTTCTTTAATAACAATCTCAGAGAACTGCTGACGGTGACCGTTCAACTTACGATAACCTTTTCTTCTCTTCTTGTGGAATACGAGAACCTTCTCGCCCTTTACGAGCTCGGTCTTAACCTCAGCTACAACCTTAGCACCCTCTACAGTGGGAGCACCTACGGTGATAGCACCATCTTTCTCTACCAAAAGAACCTTCTCGAATTCAACCGTTGCACCATTCTCAACGTTTTGAATGTGGTGAACAAACAACTTCTTGCCTGCCTCGGCCTTGAACTGCTGTCCGTTAATTTCTACAATTGCGTACATTAAATATAAAACTTTAAAAGTTTTCCGGGAGGTGTGTCGCAACCACTGCAACCGCTTCTTCAGACCCCTTCGGACTAATCGGCTGCAAAATTACTACTTTTATTTGACGTGGCAAAGTTTTTTTAAAAAAAAGTGAGCAGCGGAGCTGCCATGCAGTAACGATGACGATGACGATAACGAAAACGAAAACGATAACTAAGCAGCGGAGCTGCGCGGCAGCAACGATGACGATAACGAAAACTTTTGCTCATAGCGTTATCCGCGTGAGACAAGAAGTAAACCTGTTCTTCTGTTCTTCTGTCTAAAACATCCCGGATGGCCAACGCGAACGGAGTAATGCGTTATCTGTGAATTTTGTGTATTTTGTGTGAGACAAAAAGCACTCCGTGAGACAAAACAGTGTAATCTGTTTAAATTCGTGTGGATAATAATAAACCAACGTGTGGATAATGATCAACGCGATTGCACATGAATTTAGACATGTTTTTGCACGCGCTACGCTAGTGCTGGCTTGCCTCGCGGAATATAATTCTCACGCGGATCTCGCGGATTTCACGGAAGGCTGCATCGCAAGGAGTGCTCGCAGCTGTCGGCTATGCCGCCGACGCGAGAGGAGCGTCGGTTGCGCAGAAGAGGACTTTAGTTCTCCCGAGGCGTGCAGCTTGCTGCTTATTTTCATCCGGAGGCACATACAAGCGATAGCGATGTATGAATCCGTGTAATCCGCGTAATCCGCGTGACACAAAACAGTGTCATCAGTTTAAATTCGTGTTGACAAAAAAACAAAGGAGATATCAGTTGACAACTCCTTTGTAAAGTTTAAAAAAATAGCGGCGCAGATTTGCGCCGCTATATATATAATTAAGAAGTATCGATTACTTGATACCGAGCTTCTTGCGGATATCCTTGGGGATAGCGTTCTTGTGAACTACGATGTTCATGGTCTTGTAGCGAGCAAATGCCTTTGAAGCATACCAGATGCCCTTGTAGGTACCAGCCTCACCCCATGAGTTCTTCACCATGTAGTACTCTACGCCGTTCTGATCCTTGGCGATACCGTAGATCTGCATACCGTGGTCATCGGTGGTCTCCCAGTTGTCATAACCCAACTGACGCTCCTCCTGTGTGCACCACTTCTGGGTTGAGGGCTTGGGTGTGTTCTTCTTCTCCTCCTCGCTGAGCTTGAGCCACTTTGCCATGTCAGAACCCTCGAGGTCAGCACTCTTGCTCTTGTCGGGCATGTTAGCTACACCGTTGCGTGAGAAGCCAGCCTCGCTCACGTCAGAACCCCATGCGATGGTGTAACCCTCCATGATGGCATTATCGAACACCTCCATGAGCTCGTCGATGGGAAGGTTGTATGACTGCGCCCAACGCCAGTTGTCCTGAATCTCGAGAACAAATGAAGAGTAGAAGGGATGGTGGGTGTAAGAGGTCAATGATACGTAGTCAGCTGCGTTAAGGCCTGTAGACTCGTAGAATGACTTCGGAGTGTACTCCTTGCCATTGTAGTTGAACTTCTCGGGACGTACACCAAGGTAGATGTCGTGGATGGCCTCGATAACCTTCTTCCAAAGCATCTTGCCCTCGCCGTCGCTCTGCAAGCTGCGGTGGCTGCCCTCAGCAATGGCTGCAACAACAGCATCGCTCACTGCGGTGAGCTCGTTGTGATTACTCAAGGTCTCACCATACATCGCACCGGGACGCATCTCAGCCTCGGGAACGAGACCGAACTTCTCCATACCATAGAGAACGTCGTAGAACGAACCACCCTGTGAGAATGAGATATCACCATGGGTGCGAACAGCCTTGTCGGCACGGTCGAGGTAGGTGTTGTGTACGATATACATCTCAGAGAAATCATACTCGCCCTTGCCCATGCGGAGCAACTCTGACTCGATGAATGCGAGGCTTGAGTAGCACCAGCAGGTACCGGCACGATTCTGATTCTTGATTGAGGTGATGGGATTCTCCTTCACGGTGGTGAATACGAAGCCCTCCTCATTTTGAGCAGTAGCACCGAAAGCCATCAAGCCCGCGAGTGCAAGTGTAAAGAAACGTTTTGCCATAATTGTTTTTTTGTATTAGGGTTGGTTAATTGATAATCTTCAACATATCATTGCGCAAAGGTAATAAATAATTATCAAATTACGAAATTTTACCTTAAGGATAAGACACAGAGGCTCACTTTTGTTGCTTTATTCGAAAATAATGTGTAAGTTTGCAAACACTTACCCGTGCAAGTATACAAAGAGACAAAAACACACTATAAATAATAACGCATGAAAAAGACTTTATTCTCCGCATTGGCTGCTACAGCATTTGCCCTCTCAGCCAACGCTCAGAGCCACGAGCTCACCATCGACATGAAGCGCAACGGCGCTCCTATCCAAGAGACCATGTATGGTCTGTTTATCGAAGACATCAACTACGCTGCCGACGGAGGTCTCTATGCCGAGCTGGTGAAGAACCGCTCATTTGACTTCCCCTATGCCTTCACCGGATGGAATGTGGCTGGCAACGTAGAGGTGAGAAACGACGGCCCCTTTGAGCGTAACCCGAACTATGTGCGTCTGAAAAGCTCAGGACATGGCCACAAGTGGACCGCACTGCTCAACGAGGGTTTCTTCGGCATCGGTGTGGAGAAGGACAAGGAGTATCGATTCACCTTCTATGCCCGCGTACCGGAGGGCAAGGAGAGAGCACGCATCCGTATGGAGCTGGCCATCCCCGTAACCAACCGTGAAGGACAGGATTTCCTCGCTCACGAGATGGATATCACCGGAGGTGAGTGGAAGCAATACGAGGTAGTAGTGAAGTCGCCCCTCACCGAGCCTAAGGCTGAGCTGCGCATCTTCCTCCTGGGCAACAACGCGGTGGACCTCGAGCATATCTCACTCTTCCCCGTAGACACATGGAAGGGTCGCAAGGGCGGCTTGCGCAAGGACCTCATGGAGGCTCTCTATGACATGAAGCCCGGCTGTTTCCGTTTTCCCGGCGGATGTATCGTGGAAGGTACCGACCTGGATACCCGCTATAACTGGAAGAACACGCTCGGTCCTGTGGAGAACCGTCCCTTGAACGAGAACCGCTGGCACTATACCTTCCGTCATCGCTTCTTCCCCGACTATTTCCAGACCTACGGCCTCGGATTCTATGAGTATTTCTTGCTCTCTGAGGAGATTGGTGCTGAGCCCCTCCCCGTGGTTAACGTTGGCCTCTCATGCCAATACCAGAATTATGGCGAGCATGCACACGTAGCTGTAGACAACCTGGACGCTTATATCCAGGACGCTATCGACCTGATCGAGTTTGCCAACGGTGACACCACCACTGAATATGGTAAGATACGTGCACAGATGGGTCACCCCGAGCCTTTCAACCTCAAGTTCCTCGGCATCGGCAACGAGCAG
This sequence comes from Bacteroidaceae bacterium, assembly GCA_045654565.1. Taxonomy (GTDB): domain Bacteria; phylum Bacteroidota; class Bacteroidia; order Bacteroidales; family Bacteroidaceae; genus UBA1189. The sequence continues at coordinate 9,095 of JAZONP010000103.1, read as the reverse complement.
TGGGGCGAGGAGTATGTGGTGCGCCTCGAAAAGTTCGTAGAGCGCATGCGTGAGGTTCACCCCGAGATCGAGATCATCGGTTCGTCAGGCCCCAACTCAGAGGGTCGCGACTTTGACTACTTGTGGCCCGAGATGAAGCGCATCGACGTGGACCTCGTGGATGAGCACTTCTACCGCCCCGAGCACTGGTTCCTCAGCCAGGGTAACCGCTACGACAACTACGACCGCAAGGGTCCGAAGGTGTTTGCCGGCGAATATGCTTGCCACGGAGCTAACGGCCGCAAGTGGAACCACTTCAACGCTTCACTCCTTGAGGCTGCCTTCATGACCAACCTCGAGCGTAATGCCGACATCGTACACATGGCTACCTACGCACCCCTCTTCGCTCACGTAGACGGATGGCAGTGGCGCCCCGACCTTATCTGGTATGACAACTTGCGCTCTGTACGCTCATGCTCATACTATGTACAGCAGATGTATGCCCACAACACAGGTACACATGTGCTGAAGGCCACAGAGAACGGCAAGCCGCTTGCCGGCAACGAGGGTCAGGACGGACTCTTTGCCAGTGCCGTATGGGATGCCAACAAGAAGGAGGTTATCGTGAAGGTGGTCAACGTGACCGACCAGGCTCAGGAGGTAAAGCTCACCTTCGCAGGACTCAAGAAGAGCCAGCAGCCCCAGCTGGTAGACATCACCACCTACCACTCTGACGACCTCTATGCTGACAACACGCTGGACAACCCCACAGCCATCGTTCCTCAGGTGAAGACTGCCAACGGCGAGACACTCGACGTAGCTGCCGTACCTGCCAAGACCTTTGCCATGTACCGCTTCAAGGTGGCTGGCCGCAAGTAACATCTTCAACTTTTGCAAGTAGAATTTATGGAGATAAAGGAGATAAATGGAGTTAAAAGCCAACTATTCTTTCGCGCGACAAGACTACTGGCCTTTTCCACCAAGAGCAAAGCGATATCTTCCTTTAACTACTAAATACACATAAAAACCGATACATGAAGACTTACGGACTCATAGGATATCCCCTCGGACACTCGTTCTCGAGGGGATATTTTACAGACTTTTTCGAACGAGAGAATATTGACGCTGAGTACAAGAACTTCGAGCTGCCCTGCATTGAGATGTTGAGCGAGGTACTGCTATCTGAGTCCACGCTACAGGGATTCAACGTGACCATCCCCTACAAGCAACAGGTGTTTGCCTACCTCGACGAGCTGGACGAGGCCGCACAAGCCATCGGAGCCGTCAATGTGGTCAAGGTATCACGACACGACGACAAAGTTCGCCTAAAAGGCTACAACACCGACCACATCGGCTTTTCCAACTCGATACGCCCCTTCCTGAAGCCCCATCACACCCACGCCTTGATCCTTGGCACAGGAGGCGCTTCAAAAGCCGTAGACTATGCTTTACGACAGATGGGACTAAAGACACTATACGTGTCGCGCACCGCACGCGAGGGGATTGTCAGCTACGATGAGCTTACGCCCGAAATCATGAAACAGTACACGGTGATTGTCAACGCCACACCGCTGGGCATGCACCCCAAGATAGACGAGTGCCCCCCACTCGACTATACACTGCTGACACCCGCACATCTACTCTACGACGTAGTGTATAATCCCGAGAAAACCCTCTTCCTTCAGCAAGGCGAAGCGAATGGGGCATCCCTATGTAATGGCATGGAAATGCTCATTGGACAAGCCAAAGCGGCTTGGCACATTTGGAACGAATAGCAAAATTGAACGTTCTTAACATTGTTTAAATTAAAACGCTAAAGCATATTGCGTCTAAATCAGTTTTTTTTCGTACCTTTGCACAAAATTCGTAATAGACAGCTATTTCGCTGCTTGACTACGATGAAAAAAGATGCAAATATAACGGATGAAAGCAAACAGAATTCTATTTATTACCCAAGAGATCACTCCATTTACGGAGAGTAGCGTCATGGCCGACAACTGCAGAGGCATGTTGAAGGGCATCCAGGAGAAAGGGCACGAAGTAAGAACGTTTATGCCCAAGTGGGGCAACATCAACGAGCGCCGCAACCAGTTGCACGAGGTGATACGATTGACCGGCATGAACATTGTCGTTGACGATACCGACCACCCACTCATCATCAAGGTGGCCTCTATGCCAGCCTTGCGCACTCAGGTGTTCTTTATCCTCAATGAGGACTACTTCCGCAATCACCTGAACACACGTGACGCTAACGGTAATGAATATCCCGATAACGACGAGCGCACGATCTTCTTTGCACGCAGCGTGCTTGAGACTGTCAAGAAGCAGTCTTGGTATCCCGAAATCATCCACTGTCATGGTTGGATCGGTGCTCTCGTAGGTCTGTACATCAAGACTTTCTACAAGGACGAGCCCGCATTCCGCAATACAAAGTTCGTATACTCACTCTACGACGATGCCTTCAATGCTACGTTCCCCGAGAACTACCTCAAGAAGGTTATCATCAAGAACATGGAGGAGGTAGACTTCAGCGATATCGCAACTCCCGTAAACTACCAGGAGCTCACCAAGATGGCTATCAAGTGGGCTGACGGTGTGGTAGTGAACTGCGAGAACCCCAACCCCGAATTGGTGGAATATGCACGCTCACTCAACAAGCCCATGATAGACTTCCTCACTGGTGCTGAGTATGCCGAGGCATGCCACAACTTCTACGAGCAACTGCACGACTAAGAACAAATTCCTCCCGCTTTCCTTTATATAATAAAGAATGAAGAAATATTTTGTTTACATATTGACCTTGCTCTTAGGGCTTACCGCTTGCGAAGACAATACTGGCGCAATAGGTGGAAGCATAGTCCCCGAGCAAGATGTCATCACCATCAACGACTCAGTCTATTGGGCTACATCTAAATCTGTAGCTGTAGACTCGGTGTTAGGCCAGACAAACAAAGTATATCTTGGACGTTTCACCGATCCTCAGACGGGGACACTGTTTGAAGCCGACTTCATCGCCCAGTTTAACTGCGAAGAGGGCGGACAGATATTCCCGAACGGCATGACCGAGGAGGATATCGTAAAGGTGGAACTGCGACTTTTCTTTACCAACTACTTCGGCGACCCCACCAACACGATGACAGCCGAGGTATATGCATTGAGCAACACGCTACAGGAGGGAGAGAAGTATTATACCAACCTCGACCCTGCGGAGTTCTACAACCCTGACAGCCTGATTGCAACAAGAGTATATACGGCCACAGACTACTCTTTGGAGGATAGCGAACTGGAAGACTCGGAGCACTACGCTAACGTAAACATTCCTCTACCGACAAAGATTGGCACCGAGATCTTCAGAAAGTACCTGAAGGACAAAGATTACTTTGCCAATGCCACCAACTTCATCGAGAATGTATGCTCAGGACTGTACGTGAAGACCGCAGCTGGAAACGGCACCGTGCTCTATATAGACCAAGCAACACTGAACATACACTTTCGCGACACGAAGTCTGACTCGATCTTCGTGACACAGTTCGCAGGTTCCGAGGAGGTACTACAGTCAAACCGCCTCAACACCAAGAAGGAGACCGTAGCCCCACTCATCGCCGATGACTCATGGACATACCTGAAGACCCCAGCCGGCATCTTCACTGAGGTCGAGCTACCCATTGACGAGATCATCAACGCAAACAATGACAGTATCAACGCTGCCAAAATAGCCTTTGCATGCTACAATAATGAAGAGTCGGACTACCCGTTCGGAACGCCACAGACGCTGCTGATGATCCACAAGGACGAGATGTACTCTTTCTTTGAAAAGAACAAACTGACAGACAATATCAGTTCGTTCTACACAACACACAACAGCACCTACAACAACTATGAGTATAGCAATATCGCACGCCTCATCCCCTATTGCGCCAGCAAGAAAGGCAAGTCTGAGAACTGGAACAAGGTGGTATTGATTCCCGTGACGACCATTGTAGACTCAAACAAAAACATTATGAACTTCCGCCACGACTTCAGTCTCAACTCGGTGCGACTGGTCGGAGGAAAAGACAAAATTAAGATCAGAGTTATCACAAGCGGATTCAATTGAGAATCCGCTTTTCTTTTACCCCTTTTCGCGCATCACCGGATACATCCGACCAAAGCCATCGAAAGCTCGCTTCACCGACAGGCGGATGGCAATAATCAGCGAGAGCATGGAAGCCGACATCGTGATGACCACAATCATTATCTGGTATTTGATAGCCACATCGGGCGTGCTACCACCCAAGATCTGACCAATCATCGTGCCTGGAAGGGACACCAAGCCCATCACAGCCATGTTGGCAATCGTGGGACTGAACGACTTGGCTATCGCCTGACGTACGAAGGGAGCCAAGGCCTCACGCTGAGATGCCCCGTTGCCGAGCAGGAAATAATACAGATTCTGCTCGCGCTGCAAGGTCGAATAAAAGGTTCCTACGGCAATCACATTCACCGTGAGCATATTACCTAAAAGGATGCCCATGATGGGGATAAAGTACTGAGCGCTGAAGATGTTGTTCAACTGCAACACAATGCCTAAGAAGTATAATCCCACGAGCACGCTCGCCACCACAAACCCCACCACAAGGGGTTTCATCAACACCTGGCTTTTCACCTTAGTGCGCTTGACGGCAGTCTCAGCAGCAATGAACACCATGATGAGGACCCACAGGCAGTTGATCAACGGATTGTTCCACTCAAACAGAAAACGCAAGTAGACACCGATGAAGAGCATCTGCACCACCATGCGTACCGCACTCATACAGAAGCCCTTGAGCAGCCCTGTCTCGTAGCGCCACAAGTAATACATGGGAACGAGCAGCAACAGCAGCCCTATGCCTAGATAAAGGTATGAAATATCTATTGTCGCCATATCACTCTAATCGAATTGTTACGGAACACTGAGCTGCGAAACCATGATCGTGCGACACGGCTACAATGGTCTTTCCCTTTTGTTGTTGCTCCAGGAGGAAGGCTATCACATAGTCGCGCGAGCAACCATCCAGTGCCGCCGTGGGCTCATCGAGCAGCCACACCTTCCTGTCGAGCAGTGCCAATGCCGCAAGCATGATACGCTGACGCTGTCCGCCCGACACCTCGACCAATCGCCTATCCAAGAGGTCATCATCAAGTCCCAGCTTGGTCAGATTTTCGCGCAAGCGAAGCTCTGCCGAATGATCATATCGCAACCCACCTACTTTAAGCACATGAGATACCGCCTCAACGACCGTATCGTAGGGCAAAGCTAAATCTTGAGGCAGATAGGCCACACGCTGACGTATCGCACTGCACGTATGTTCACTCAACACATGCTCCCCCACTCTTATGCATCCTCCGGCGTAGGGGGTGAGACCAAGGAAGCACCTCAGCAACGAGGTTTTGCCACAGCCTGACACGCCCGTGATACACGCAAACGCTCCTTGCTCCACATGACAAGAGAAGTGTTCGAGAACACACTCGCCACCATAACAGATCGATATATTGTCAGCCTGCAACATTTATCTCGCAATTCATCAGTTTCGATTCTACAAAATTACAACTTTTAATCGAACTAATGAAACTCACACGACGGATTATTAAAATATCTCACCTTTATGGCTAAAAGAGAGAATGGTTTACTTAATCAACCTAGACATAAGAAAGTTTTTTCGTCAAGTTGACGCATATTATCTTCGCCAAGTCGTTTTTTTTCACTAATTTCGCACTTTGATTAGAACCAACAAAGATTACTATGTTTGAAAACCTAAGCGAAAGACTCGAAAGGTCGTTTAAGATACTGAAAGGTGAAGGTAAAATCACCGAAGTAAACGTAGCCGAAACACTCAAAGACGTGCGCAAGGCATTGCTCGATGCCGACGTTAACTATAAGGTTGCCAAGACCTTTACCGACACAGTAAAGGAGAAGGCATTGGGCCAGAACGTGCTCACCGCAGTGCGCCCCAGCCAGATGATGGTAAAGATCGTACACGACGAACTCGCAACACTCATGGGTGGCGATGCTGTGGAGCTGGAACTCAAAGGACGCCCCTCTGTAATCCTCATGAGCGGTCTACAGGGTTCGGGTAAAACCACCATGTCGGGTAAGCTTGCCTTGATGCTCAAGAACAAGAAGCATCGTCGTCCCTTACTTGCCGCCTGTGACGTATATCGTCCTGCCGCAATAGATCAGCTCAGCGTATTGGGTGAGCAGATCGAAGTTCCCGTATACAAGGAGGAAGGTAACAAGAACCCCGTAGAGATAGCGCTGAACGCTATCCGTGAGGCCAAAGCAAAGAACTACGACGTTGTCATCGTCGACACCGCTGGCCGCCTTGCTGTAGACGAGCAGATGATGCAGGAGATTGCTGCCATCAAGGATGCTGTAGACCCCGACCAGATACTCTTCGTGGTGGATGCCATGACCGGTCAGGATGCGGTGAACACCGCGAAGGAGTTTAACGATCGTCTCGACTTTGACGGCGTAGTACTCACCAAGTTGGATGGTGACACCCGTGGTGGTGCAGCCCTCTCCATACGTACCGTAGTGCATAAACCCATCATGTTTGTGGGTACTGGCGAGAAGCTCGAAGCACTCGACGTGTTCCATCCCTCACGTATGGCCGACCGCATCCTCGGCATGGGAGACATCGTATCACTCGTTGAGAAAGCACAGGAGCAGTTTGACGAAGAGGAAGCACGCAAGCTCTCTAAAAAGCTCGCACGCAACCAGTTTGACTTCAACGACTTCCTAACCCAGATTGCCCAGATCAAGAAGATGGGTAACATCAAGGACCTCATGGGCATGATTCCTGGCGTGGGCAAGCAGATCAAAGATCTCGACATTGACGACAACGCATTCAAGAGCGTAGAGGCTATCATATACTCAATGACTCCCTATGAGCGCAGCCACCCCGAGATCATCAATGGCAGCCGCCGTCAACGTATCGCTAAAGGTAGCGGCACCAACATCCAAGAGGTAAACCGCCTGCTGAAGCAGTTTGAACAGACTCGCAAGATGATGAAGAACGTGGCTAACATGCCTATGGGAAAGATGGGCATGCCTAAGTTCAGAAGATAAAGAGAAAAGAGGCCTCCCTACCCCCTCTCCCGGAGGGGGACTTCGGAGACCACTGAAAGATAATAGTACAAACTAAAAAAAGTCCTAACACCCTGCGATGAATGCATCACCCCCTCCTCGAGAGTGGGGAAAGGGAAGGCTCTCAATCACCATGACTCTTATTGACGGAAAAGCCATATCAGATCAGATCAAGCAAGAGATTGCCGCAGAAGTAGCTGAGCGCGTAGCCCGCGGTGAGAAGCGCCCTCACCTTGCAGCCATCCTCGTAGGACACGACGGAGGCAGCGAGACCTACGTTGCCAATAAAGTGAAGGCATGTGAAGCTTGCGGGTTCACCTCATCGCTCATACGCTTCGAGAGCGACGTAACGGAAGAGACCCTGCTCGCTGAGATTGAAAGACTGAACCTCGACGCAGACGTAGACGGATTCATCGTACAACTCCCCCTACCACGACACATCAACGAACAGCGCATCATCGAGGCCATCGACTACCGTAAGGATGTGGACGGATTCCACCCCATCAACGTGGGACGCCTCGCCATCGGACTGCCCTGCTTCGTGTCGGCGACCCCTAACGGCATACTCCAGTTGCTCAAGAGATACAACATCGAGACCTCAGGAAAGAAATGCGTCATCCTCGGTCGCAGCAACATCGTAGGTAAGCCCATGGCCACTCTCATGATGCAGAAGGCCTATCCGGGCGATGCTACCGTGACCGTATGCCACAGCCGCTCTAAAGACCTCGTGAAGGAGTGCCAAGAAGCCGATATCCTCATCGCAGCTATGGGACAGCCCAACTTCGTAACAGCAGACATGATAAAGAAGGGTGCCGTAGTCATCGACGTAGGCACCACACGAGTCCCCGACGCTACACGCAAAAGTGGATTCAAGCTCACGGGTGACGTCAAGTTTGACGAGGTAGCCCCCAAGTGCTCATACATCACCCCAGTACCTGGCGGTGTAGGGCCCATGACCATCGTATCACTCATGATGAATACGTTGCTGGCTGGAACTAAAGCGATATACAGATAACGGTATACCTCACTCATAAAAAAACACCCCTACCATAAGCATTTATGGCAGGGGCGTTTTCATATACAGAGAGAGAGACTATCAGCACTCAGGCATTGAGCCAAAATGGGGAGGCAACTGCATCTCCTCGAATTTGTAACCGAGACGCTTGAGCTCAAGTGCAGCTCCAATCTTATACATCACCTTGATGGCACGAGCAAATACGTGGAATGCCATAGGACTCTGAGGTTCGATCTGCTCGCGACGAATGAGAGTAACTGCCGTCTGCGCACACGAACGGATGACAGACTCGAGATCTTTCGCCGCTTTGCTATCGAGCGAGAGGCCAAGGTAGTGCTGTACGATATGCTCATCCATATCATCAAAGCCTTGAGCACCATAGTAGTCATTATATGGAGTGCGTACACACACCTCCCAGTTAGTATCCCATCCATGAGCTACGGCCAAGCCCAGATAACCCGCCCAAGCAATCGACACGGTGGGATAATCTGCAATCTGCCCTACTGCATCGGCCACATACTCGGGAGCGAGCACATCCCAATGACCAGTGACATCATCCGTAGCCAATAGCGTACCACTAAGCATACCGCGCGAAGTACAAATACGAAGAAGTTCGTTCTGAATCTTCTCCTCGAAACGATTAAGGAATCCTATATCCATGTTGGTTTAGAGTTTTGAGTTTTGAGTTTTGAGTTTAGTGTTTAGGATTTAGGGTTTAGGAGTGAAGGAGTTCAGGAGTTACGCTTCGCTCAGGAGTTAAGACGATAGTTTGCTCGCGGCTTTACGAAGCTCATAGTCCCAATACACCATTTCACCTCCACGCACCACTAAATAAAGCAGGAGATAATATAGCGTTGTCCACCAACACTAAAATCTCATCGATGGTGTCATCCCGACAAAGCGAAGCGCCGCCGACGCGGAGCATTAGCGTCGGTTGCGACGGCAGCGCGGAGCATTAGCGCTGCTTGCGACAAAGGGGAGGTTTATCTCCCCCAG
>JAZONP010000102.1:0-8357 GCA_045654565.1 Bacteroidaceae bacterium | reverse complement strand
AAGCTTATCTTTGCTCTCGGTTTGGCGTCGGTTGTCATCCAGAACCTTTAGGTCGACGCCCGTAGGGGCTGAAGTCAACGAAGTGAACCTTTAGGTCGCTGGCCCGTAGGGGAAAAGCAAGGATCTCACAAACGTCTCATGGTGAAAAAGGACTCCTCGGGGAAACTAAAGTTTCCTTCGTCGCAACCGACGCTCATTCCGCGTCGGCCCTGCGCGGGATCCTTCACATTCGTTCAGGATGACAAGATCCTTTGGGTAAACTGCTATATTATCTCCTTTGTATATCCTACTTAAGGAGTTTACTCAATCACAGTTACGGTCATCACCACATCCTCTTTAGGACGATCGGCACTACCAGTAGCCACACCCTGAATCTTCTCCACTACATCAAGACCCTCTACTACCTCACCGAATACGGTATACTGATTGTCGAGATGAGGAGTACCACCAATGGTTGTATAGTCTCTTTTCTGCTCGGGAGTAAAGGTGAATCCAGGAGTCGTTTTAAGAATCTTATCAGTCTCGGCAGCGAGCTGGTTCTGCAACTCCATAAGTCCCTTTCGGTCGCCACGCTGATACATGGCTTGAATAGAGTCACGATGTTGTGCGGCAAGTTCATTGAAGATTTGCTGACCACGCTGGCCATCAAGTTGTGCTGCCATCTGATTGAGCTCAGCCTCGTTATACTTCTTACCCCATACAATGTAGAACTGAGAGCCTGATGAGCGACGCTCGGGGTTCACTTGATCACCTTGACGTGCAGCACTGAGTACTCCACGTTTGTGGTAATATTGAGGGTATACAAACTCAGCCGGAAGAGTATACTCTGGACCTCCAGTGCCGAGGTGTTTTCCTGCGGGAGCACCCTTCGAGTCGGGGTCACCACCTTGGATCATGAAGTTCTTGATTACTCGATGAAAGAGTGTGCCATCATAGTAACCTTCGCGTGCAAGCTTGAGAAAGTTGTCACGATGTTCGGGAGTCTCGTCATAGAGGCGCACTACGATGTCGCCATAATTGGTACTGATGCGTACCTGAGGAGTTGTTGATTCCATTTCTTCTTTATTAGTTGATTTTATTTGTTCAGTTTGTGTTGTTTGAGTTGTTGACGCACACTGCGTAAAGAGAGATGCAAGCAGCATGGTGGCTACAACGCAACAACGAGTGAGGGGGAATATCATATCTTGAAAAATTTTCTGCGAAGTTACAAATAAGCAAAAGAATAGTCAAGTTTTATCACACTTTTCACAACAAACGAGATTATTAAGGGCAATAATATAGATGTTTACCCAATCCATGTATTTCCGCGTTAGTGTCATCCAGAACGAAGTGAAGGATCTCTCAAACGTCTCATGAGAAGTCCTGCGCGGGATCCTTGACTTCAGCCCCTTCGGGCGTCGACCTAAAGGTTCACATACGTTCAGGATGACAAGATCCTTTGGGTAAACTGCTATATTATCTCCTTATTAAAAAGAATTGCCGCCTAAGCGACAATTCTCTTTATCATGATCAATTCGTAAAAGTCAATCCCTCAGCATCGGCATCGATAACGATTTCGCGTGAGCGATCTATCTCCATACCCAGAATCTTCGTCGATAGGACATTGAGCAACAGATTCTGTATCGCTCGCTTCACGGGACGTGCACCAAACTCAGGGTCATATCCAGCATCAGCAATATAATCCACAGCTTTTTCGGTGAGTCGCAAGCGAATATCACTAGAGGCCAGCATACGGCACACGCTATTAATCTGTAGGCGCACTACCTGAGCAATCTCCTCACGATTCAAGGGAAGGAACATGATGGTCTCATCAATGCGGTTGAGAAACTCGGGCTTAATGGTTTGCTTGAGCATCTCCATCACATTGCGACGAACCTCCTCCACTTTTGCCCCATCGGCGACATCCGACATCTGCTCTCTGATATAAGCGCTACCGAGGTTAGAGGTCATGATAATGATGGTGTTCTTGAAGTTCACCGTACGCCCCTTATTGTCGGTAAGGCGTCCATCATCGAGCACCTGCAGCAGGATATTGAACACGTCGGGATGCGCCTTCTCTATCTCGTCAAAGAGCACTACCGAATAGGGTTTACGACGTACGGCCTCGGTGAGTTGTCCACCCTCATCGTAACCGATATATCCCGGAGGCGCTCCGATGAGTCGGGTCACCGAGAACTTCTCCTGATATTCGCTCATGTCGATACGGGTCATCAAGCGTTCATCGTTGAAGAGGTAGTCAGCCAGGGCACGCGCCAATTCAGTCTTTCCCACACCTGTGGTACCCAAGAAGATGAACGAGCCAATAGGACGTTTGGGATCTTGCATACCCGCCCTACTCCTTCTCACGGCGTTGGCTACAGCCGATATGGCCTCATCCTGACCTATGACACGACGATGCAACTCCTCTTCGAGGTGGAGCAACTTATGTCGTTCACTCTCAAGCATCTTGCTCACGGGGATACCCGTCCAGCGGCTCACCACGTCGGCGATATCATCGGCAGTGACCTCCTCTTTGATAAGAGCTCCCCCACCCTGCTTATCGTGTAATTGTTGCTGAGTGGATGCAATCTGAGCCTCCACCTCCTTGAGGCGACCATAACGTATCTCGGCCACACGACCATAGTTTCCCTCACGCTCAGCACGGTCAGCCTCTATCTTGAGTTGCTCCACGAGTTGTTTCTTCTGCTGTATCTCATCGATAAGTCGCTTTTCTGCCTGCCATTTCTCCGACAACACCCTCTCCTCCTCACGCAAGGCATCAATCTCAGCCTTCAATTGTGCAAGTTTAGCTTCATCTTTTTCTCTCTTGATCGCCTCGCGCTCAATCTCTAATTGCTTCAGATGACGAGTGATTTCATCCAGCTCCTCAGGCACCGAATCACGCTCCATGCGCAACTTCGCAGCAGCCTCATCCATAAGGTCAATGGCCTTGTCGGGGAGAAAACGCTCGGTGATGTATCTGCTCGAGAGCTCTACCGCGGCCACGATAGCCTCATCTTTAATGCGCACCTTATGATGATTCTCGTAACGCTCTTTAAGTCCACGAAGGATAGAGATAGAGCTTGCTTCGTCAGGTTCATCGACAACAACTGTCTGGAATCGACGCTCCAATGCTTTATCTTTTTCGAAATACTTCTGATACTCATCAAGCGTAGTAGCACCGATAGAGCGCAGTTCGCCTCGTGCAAGCGCAGGCTTCAATATATTGGCAGCATCCATAGCCCCAGTGCCATCAGCACCGGCCCCCACAAGGGTGTGTATCTCGTCGATAAAGAGGATGCACTCGCCAGCCGATTGGACAACATCATTGACTACCCCCTTGAGTCGCTCTTCAAACTCACCTTTATACTTAGCGCCAGCTACCAATGCACCCATGTCGAGCGAATACACCTGCTTACGCTTAAGGTTCTCGGGCACGTCGCCACGTAAGATTCGGTGAGCAAGCCCCTCCACGATGGCGGTCTTACCCGTACCGGGTTCTCCGATCAGTATCGGGTTATTCTTGGTGCGTCGACTAAGGATTTGCAGTATGCGACGTATCTCCTCATCCCGACCGATGACAGGGTCGAGTTTACCACTTTTCGCCGCCTCATTGAGGTTGATGGCAAAGCGATTGAGAAAGCTATTTTTCTCATTCTGATTGTTTGCAAAATTTCCGTTCATGGTGTTTCTTTTTTAGAATTAAGAGTTAAAATTAGCATTGTTGCTTCATCAACAAAACGGCAAACAATAATCCAAAGCCGCTCACGCCCAACAAGAAAGACAAATTGTCTGAAAAGAACACCCAAACAACGACAAAAGTTCAGTCCTTGGCAACAACCACGTCACCACACCCATCGAAGCAGATTTGAAAAAGAGATAATATAGCAGTTTACCCAAAGGATCTTGTCATCCTGAACGTATGTGAACCTTTAGGTCGACGCCCGAACCTTTAGGTCGCTGGCCCAAAGGGGAAAAGCAAGGGGGTGAAGTCAAGGATCCCGCGCAGGGCCGACGCATGAGACGTTTGTGAGATCCTTCACTTCGTTCTGGATGACAACCGATGCCAAACAATTGAAGTAGATTTGAAAAAGAGACAATATAGCAGTTTACCCAAAGGTCTCTGTCATTCTGAGCAACGCGAAGAATCCCGCGCAGGGACTTCGCATGAGACGTTTGTGAGATCCTTCACTTCGTTGACTTCAGCCCCTACGGGCGTCGACCTAAAGGTTCAGGATGACAACCGACGCCAAACCGAGAGAAAGATAAGCTTGCTTAATCTCTGCTGAGGTGCGAACCGACGAACGAGCGAGGGTAGAAGCAAAGTTCACTTTGATTATTCCGAGTAAGGAGGAGGAAACGAAAGTCGTAAGGAGGAAAACTAAGAGTTACTAACGCGAGAAATACATGGACTGGGTAAACTGCTATATTATCTCCAAAATAAACCATCAAAAAGCCAAGTTCGATCTCTCGACTTGGCTTTGTTTTTCTCCTCATACAAAATAAATTTTAAATCTGCAAGTGTTTGCAATTTGCAGAATATCAGTATGTTTTGCTAATTGAAAATTTGCATATACCTTTGCACCGTCATTCCGAATCTGGGATGACGAGTTTTCTGATTACTTATTTTAATTTTTATTTTGTTATGAGTCGAATGAAAGATCTCTTCAAGCAGTGTGTGCATGTATGTCAGTTGGGTTGTGCCTATGTTCAGACCGTCGGTGTCTTGGTACGGGCATCATGGAAGCGTCTCGGGAGCAATGCCATCCAGCGAGTGTCGTTCAAGAAGGTGGGGCGCAAGTGGTACTGCGAGGTGCCCGGTTTCCCGAAGCCTCTCTTCGAGCACACGATGATGGTGGGCGGCGCGGCCAAGCTCCTCGAGTACTACTCGCGTGGCGACGAGCACATCGAGGTGGTCTTTAAGGTGGCCGACGATGAGGAGGCTCAACGCTATTGCGGCATGCAGCTCACCCTGTCTGAGTCGTCACTCACGGGCGGAGCCTTCTACAAGGGAGGCATCGATGGCGAGGTGTGGCTATGCCCAGTGACGCTCTTCCTCCTCGGTCGCTATCCCAAGAACATCCTCATCTATCGCATCCACAAGAACAACCTCCATTGCCCGATATACTTCGAGTAAAGAGAAAGTGACATCTACAAGCCTTGTAAAGTCATTGCGAGGAGGTAGAGGCGTAGTACCTTTGCATCAGAAATCAACAAACACATCGTACAATATTTAAAAAACAGAACGACTATGAGCAAACTTATGAACATCGTGAAGAACCCGAGAGTGATCAAGCAGTATATCGGTGGAGTAATCAATGAGCGTAGCGCCAAGACTACAAGTTATCAGTTGGCCTTCGTGAAGGAGGAGTCGGGGAGATGGTACATCGACCTGCCCGAGTGGGAGGGTGCCCATGCCAACCTGGAGATGGTGGCTGGTGCTGATCTCTTGCTGGACCATCTCTTGCGTGAGGGGAGCAATAGGGTAGAGGCCGAGGTGGTGAAGGCCGATGAGCGTGTCATGAGCTATGAGGAGGACGAACGCTACTTCCACTGTGAGCGCACCGAGATGTCGCCCTTCGGTGGAGCTACATACAAGGTGCATGGCCTTGAGGGCTTCGACCATCCCGTGTGGATCTGCCCCGTTACGCTCTTTGTGCTTGGAGAATATCCAAAAAATATGTATATTCGCCGCAAGTAAAAGAAAGGAGGTCACAATGGAGGATTTATATCGACACTATGGAGGGAAACTGATCTTGGCAAGCACCAAGATGCACTATCATCCCACGTGGGATAGCATCGTGTATGTGGAGGGTCCTTATAGCATCAAGGTCGAGCGATGGCAGATTGAGTACTATGCTGATGTGCTCAAAGAGAACTTGAATGTGACAAACGAGTATGCGGGAAGTTACTTCGACCTTATCCGCAGGCTGTTGGACCAGCCCATATTCTGGGAGTATTTCTCCGAAGAGGAGCGTGCTCAGATGCTTGATAGGATTATCGATGATGGGGAGTTTGCAAAGTGTATAGAACGCCGTGATCCCCATGATGACAAACCGGCACTCTATACGTATGACGGATTAGGTGAAGAGCATCGTTACCGCTTCGTCCGATTTGAGATAGGTCGAGATGGCCTTTGGGAAGCATTGGGCAGAGTGTTCCGTTTCATGAATGATAGAGACCGTCTGTCGGGCATGGAGTATGAACGCTTGTCGAGTGAGGAGGATGTCAGCACGTTGATAAAGGAGGTGACCGAACCCACGGAGAAAGAACTCATCATCAAGCAACTGGGGCAGTATGTAAACCGCTTGCTCGAGCTGGAAATGACGGAGGGAGATATCATGACGGCTATCCGTTCATGCATGCCTTCAGATGTGCATAGGTTGGTAGTCACGAGTGATTACAAGATACATGTATCTCGTTTCCACATTGTCGGAAATAAGAACTATCATTCATACCAAGAGATAAAGATGTCACCCCTCGACAAGGCAGTGTATATCCTGTTCTTGAAGCATCCCGAAGGTATTAACTTCAGTTATCTGCCTGACTATCGGGGCGAGTTGATGGAGATATACAAGAAGCTGATGAACTATCGCACCACGGCTGCCATGCTACGCAGCGTAGAGGATGTCACCGACCCGACGAAGAACTCCATCAACGAGAAGTGTGCCCGCATACGTCGCGCATTCGTGGAGGCCTTCGGCAGTTACAAGGCTGAACCTTACTGCATCAGTGGACTTCGTGGTGAGGCAAAGCGAATCACTTTGGATCGCCAATATGTGGATTGGGTAGAATAATATAAAGTAAGGAGGAATAGCATATGATAAAAGTTGAATGCAGTGCAGTCAGTTGCTTTTGGGGCACGGGCAAATCGAGTAAGGATGAGGTCGTCCTCACCACCGATAAGCAGTTGGAAATACTGAAGAATGCGCCGCGAGAAGCCCGAAACACCAGTTACTATTTTGTGTATGTATATGAAGATGATTTCTTGATAGAAAAGTTTACTTCTGATTATAACATCGTGAGTCATCTCAGAGAAGAACGTGAGGTGGTAGATATCTTCAGTATTCCGTTGCCAACTCGTAAGTAAAACACCATTTCATACACTAACCCCACCACTTCATACAGTCGAGCTCAAAATACTTGGCTGTATGTGTTTTTTAGGTGAATTTTGTACTGAAAAATCAACGATAACGAAAACGTTAACGAAAACTTCCATTTAAGGGATAAGTCAACGTCAGCGTTAACGTCAACGTTGAAAGCACAATCAAAATCACAAATAATGAAGAAAACGAAAAAGATTATTCTCATTTCAGTCGCTGTGCTCATCACCCTTATTGCCGTCAATGTGGTGTATTGGATCACGAGCGACATCCAGCAACAGTGTTACAAGAAGATCAAGAGCGGGCAGGAACTCAATTTGTACGAGAAGTCGAGCATCTACTCTATTAACCTCTGCATCTGTGCTTTCGGCTGGCCCTTGTCGCCCGAGGCTACCGTGCAGCAGATCCTGTGTACCATTCCCACGAAGGATAATCTAACGCTACCTAGCCGCTTCTTCTCTCGCCACGAGAAGATACAGGGATTAATGAAGAAATATCCAAATGCCACAGTTGCCAAACCGGCACTGATTGCGTGGAAACCTCAGCACAACGACTTTGGACTTTGGTCGGCCTATACGAGTGGTAACTTTAGGGCTGGATTGGCCTTAAATGGCATGTACCTCTACAAGGAGAATGGAGAATGGGTGATCTCCTACATCCAGGAGTATGCCTTTCCCTATCTCCCCGAACCCACCATCATCGGCCCTTTCAAGTTTCACGAGAGTCTCATCCGCTACTTGCAGGACATCGGCTGGCTCTACAAGCCGCACTTCAAGTGGGTACTGGATGTGGAGTAATTTAGCACTCTTTGCGTAGAATTGCATGCTTGAATATGCAGAAAAGTGGTTATTTTGCATGGTTAAATCTGCAACTTTTGCAAATAATTGCACTTTTGATTGTGCAATTTGTTCTTTCTTCGTACATTTGCGATGAATTTCAACTATGTGAGATATGGAAAACTTATTTGCGACATCCCGTGAGCTGATCAGCAGAGTGGATACGAGTTATGTCCGTGATAAACATCAGGAGATAGACTGGAACAGTCGACTGATAGCTATCTTGGGAGCTCGTGGTACGGGCAAGACTACGATGATGCTCCAGCACATCCGTTTGTACGACAATACACCGCAAACATTGTATGTGACGGCCGATGATTTCTATTTCACCACACATCGGCTCGAAGAGCTTGCCCATCAGTTTATGTTGCAAGGGGGCAAACATCTTTATATTGATGAAATTCACAAATACAAAGGTTGGTCCACGGAGATAAAGAAC
>JAZONP010000101.1:0-2874 GCA_045654565.1 Bacteroidaceae bacterium | reverse complement strand
CCTCCAGGGCTTGACCGCAGCAAAGGTATTAGGTCGTAGCGGCGCGATATAGATTGCTTACCCACCCGCCTCTTTAGCTCAGTTGGCCAGAGCACGTGATTTGTAATCTCGGGGTCGTTGGTTCGAATCCGACAAGAGGCTCAGAAGAAGAAAGGTTTACTGAGGTAAACCTTTTCTTTTTTAAGGTAATAAATCACCCATCATCCCGGCCACTCACCCTCCCCGTACGTATTAGATCAGTCAGGTACACCGTAAACACAGGCAATAGCATCATGCCTGCTAAGGCTAGGAGAACCGAAATAACACGTCCCACATTGGTAACGGCCGTTATGTTGCACCCAGCAGTAGTAGCCGTCATACACGAATACCACAGGCTATCCCAAAAATCATGTAACATAGGGTTGACATCTACCTCAAGCACATAAAAAATGAGACTGCAATAGTAGATAAACGAGAACAAGACCACGATATAAGTAATGAGAAGCCCTGCCGTTAGGTCTCGCAACAATCCGTATGCAATCACCGTAAAGGCAATATATCCACGCACAAGAGGAATAAATCGAAACAAATACTCCATTTGAGACGACAACTCCACACCCCACCAGTCGAACAATGTAAGATACGGAATAACCAACAACATGAAGAAGAAATGACGTCCAAAGTACCGCCACGAATTCTCCGCATTATACACCTCAAGAAAGAACAGCACCATAAGCATCAGACATATCCAAAACTGAAGATCCAAGTAATTCACATCTTCATAAAAAGGGATACCACGAAAAGTATCAATAGATATACTTATAACAAGCAACAACGACAGCATGAATGCTGAGAGATGAAACGATAGCTGTACACTCTGTTTGTCCATACTTACACTTTTTTCGTAGCCAACGACCTATAAACAAGGAATGCAAAAAGAAGTTTATGCCTTTCACACACCAATCTATAAAAATAGAGAAGTGGAGTTAAACTAGACATTGTCATAATCATCAAAAGAAAACATTCCATTACAGACATTGTTACAGATAAAACTTAACCCCTAAACTTTAACTTATGGAACGAACAGATTTTAGTGCCGACGTATTCGGGTCAAAAGAGATGCTACAGCCTTCGCCCGCGGACCGTATTCCCCAGCACGGCACGCGCCCCGACATTGCGTACCAGATGGTGAAGGATGAGACCTTTGCGCAAACTCAGCCGCGCCTCAACCTCGCCACCTTTGTTACCACCTACATGGACCCCTACGCCACGCGCCTGATGAACGAGGCCATCGCGCTCAACTACATCGACGAGACAGAGTACCCCCGCGTGGCTGTGATGTGTGCTAAGTGCATCAACATCATGGCTAACCTATGGAACACGCCCGAGAAGGCACAGTGGAAGACGGGCGCTCTGGCCATCGGCTCCTCCGAGGCCTGCATGCTGGGTGGCGTAGCCGCATGGCTGCGCTGGAAGGAGCGTCGCCAGGCACAGGGCAAGCCGACGGACAAGCCCAACTTCATCATCTCCACAGGCTACCAGGTAGTGTGGGAGAAGTTTGCCGACCTCTGGCAAATCGAGATGCGCACCGTACCCCTCACCCTTGAACAGATTACCCTCGACCCCAAGCAGGTGATTGCGATGTGTGACGAGAACACCATCTGCGTGGTGCCCATACAGGGTGTCACCTGGACGGGACTGAACGATGATGTGGAGGCACTCGATGCCGCGCTCGACGAGTACAACTCGCGCACGGGCCACGATATCCCCATCCACGTGGATGCCGCCTCGGGTGGTTTCATCCTGCCCTTCCTCCAACCCGAGAAGAAGTGGGACTTCCGCCTCAAGTGGGTGCTCTCCATCAGCACCTCGGGACATAAGTACGGCCTCGTATACCCTGGTCTCGGATGGGTCATCTGGAAGGACAAGAAGTACCTCCCTGGCAAGATGTCCTTCTCGGTCAACTACCTCGGTGCCGACATCACGCAGGTGGGTCTCAACTTCTCACGCCCCGGAGCGCAGGTGCTGGGCCAGTACTACCAGTTCATCCGCCTCGGCTTCGAGGGCTACCGCCAGGTGCAGCAGAACTCGATGGAGATAGCCCGCTACCTCCACACCGAGATAGGCAAGATGGCGCCCTTCAAGAACTACAGCCAGGAGATCGTGAACCCCTTGTTCATCTGGTACATGAAGGAGGACTACGCGAAGCAGGCCAAGTGGACACTCTTCGACCTGCAGGACAAACTCAAGCAGAGCGGCTGGATGGTGCCTGCCTACACCATGCCGAAGAACATCGAGGACAGCGTAGTGATGCGTATCGTGGTGCGCCAGGGATTCAGCCGCGACATGGCCGACATGCTCCTGGGCGACATCAGAAATGCCATCGCCGACTTCGAGCGCCTTGACTACCCCACCCCCTCACGTATGGCGCAGGAGAAGAACCTCCCCGTAAAGCCCACCCTCTTCACCCACACCGGGAAGAAGGGATGATGAGGACATAGCATCAACTTAAAAGAACTCGTCAGCAGCAGCCACAAGAGGTTCAAGGCTCGCTGCTGACGACATTATATTT
Source organism: Bacteroidaceae bacterium (assembly GCA_045654565.1). Classification (GTDB taxonomy): domain Bacteria; phylum Bacteroidota; class Bacteroidia; order Bacteroidales; family Bacteroidaceae; genus UBA1189. The sequence goes on along the minus strand of JAZONP010000101.1, from coordinate 323 downwards.
TCCAACCTCTAATAATACAGACAATGAATCTCCTACGTAAACGCATGGCACGCTACGACTTGCCTGAACAGATTAAAGCGAAAGGGGTGTACCCCTACTTCCGTTGCATAGAGAGTGCGCAAGACACCGAAGTAATCATCAATGGTCGACGGGTGCTGATGTTCGGTTCCAACTCCTACCTGGGCCTCACCAACCACCCTCGCGTGATAGAGGCCTCGGTGAATGCCGCCCGTAAGTATGGCACGGGGTGCGCCGGGTCTCGTTTCCTCAACGGCACCATCGACCTGCACCTGCAGTTGGAGCACGAGTTGGCCCAATGGGTG
>JAZONP010000100.1:0-10090 GCA_045654565.1 Bacteroidaceae bacterium | reverse complement strand
CGTATAGGGAGTTGACGGTAAGAGATGATACGTTAAACTCATATACTATACAGCAATGACAAGACATCTATTCAGCGCTGCGCACCGACTGTGCGCGATTCCTACTTTCTTATTTATTACATTGGCAACCTCTTGCTTGTGCAGTTGTACCAACCCCGACTACGAGATATACTCGTCGGTCTATGGCACTGTGACCGACTATGACACTGGTGAACCTATCTTTAACGTCTCGGCTGTGTTGTCGCCCTCCAACATTACAAAACATACAGGAGCCGATGGTGTGTATCGTTTTGACGACTTGGATGCACAGCAGTATACCATCACCTTCCAGAAGTCGGGCTATCAGCCCAACCGTAAGTTGGTGAATGCCATCAGCGGTGAAGAGTTGGAGGTGAATATCCATCTGAAGAAGATAAATAACAACTAAATAAACACATATTTGTATGAAACGACTATTCTACATCCTCTTGGCAGGCTTGCTGTTTGTGGCCTGTGAAGAGATTAATGAGGAAATCAACGTCGGGAAAATCTCTGGCGTAGTATCAGACAAGAATACGGGTGAGCCCGTAGCTACGGTGAGTGCCACGCTTTCACCTGGAGGCAACTCCACGGTGACAGGTAGCGACGGCTCTTTCGAGTTTGTAGGTCTCGGCCCCGGTGAATACACCGTGAACATCAGCAAGGAGGGCTACAAGGGCAATAACAAGACGGTGACGGTAGTTGCCGGACAGACCACACAGGCCCACCTCCTCATCGAGCGCATACCCGCCGTGATTACGGCCGACCGTACGGAGCTCGACTTTGGTAAGGACTACGGTGTGAACACCCTGTCATTTAATATTGTGAACAACAATTACGAGAAACTCTCTTGGGAGATGGTCAACAACTGCGGTTGGATTACCGATGTGTCGCCCAAGAGCGGTACGCTCGACTATGGCAAGACCGGCACCATCATTGTGAAGATAAACCGCGACCTGCTGGCCGATGGCAACAATACCACCGTGCTCGTGCTCAGCACCGAGGGGGTAGGTAGTACGGAAATCACCGTCAAGGCATACGGACAGGCCAAGAAGAAGGCCGTGCTCAACACCTTGGAGGTGTCGTCCATCACCGCAACGACGGCCGTACTCACAGGCGAGATAATCGATGACGGCTATCCCAAATACTACGAGCGTGGCATCGTATTCAGCGAACAGATGATGCCCACCGTGGAGCAAACCCTGCAACGCCTTACGGCCACAATGACTGCCGATAGCATCTACTCGTGCCAGGCCGTGGGACTCACGTTGGGCAAGACCTACTATGTGCGTGCCTATGCCGTGAATGAGATGGGTACGGCCTACAGCAGCAATCAGGTAGCGTTCACCACAGCAGCTGTAGGGGGTAAGGTCACGATGAATGGGGTGGACGATATCAATCTGAGCGAACACGCCGCTGTGGCGCACGGTGAAATCTTAGAACTTGGCGACCCAGCCTACACGGAGCGTGGGTTCGTATATAGCCCCACCAACTCGTTGCCCACCATATATAACAGCAAGGTAGTGGTCGAGGGTAGCGGCAAGGGAACCTTCGATGCCAAGCTCACCGGCTTGCAACGCGAGACGACATATTACGTCCGCGCCTATGTGAAGAACGAGGCTGGCGTGGTGTATAGTGACAACACTGTCACCTTCAGCACCGAGGAGTCTCTGGCAACCGTAGAGACATTAGCGGCGACAGACATTGACGAGAGCACCTACTCGGCCGTGCTGCGTGGCAAGGTTACATTTGCCGGCAATCCCTCTTATACGGAGCGTGGCTTCGTGTATAGCTCAGAGTATAGTACCCCCACGATTGATGACAACAAGGTTGTGGTCAGTGGCGTAGGGTTAGGTGAGTTTGAGGCAAGAGTGTCAAACTTGTCATCAACGTCAATTACCTATGTTCGTGCGTATGCTACAAATAGTAAGGGAACCTCTTATGGTGAGGCTATGATATTATTTGACCCAACCTATATTAGAATCCCTGAATTGGGTATTGCAGTGCAGCGTCAGGATATCGGATATGGTGACTGGAATTCTATGAATACCTTGTGTAAAAATTCTACGGTAGGTGGATTCACAGATTGGCGCTTGCCTACAATTGATGAACTGGCTGCATTGTACAATTTAAGAGATAAAATTGGAGGGTTTTATACAGGTATACACTCTTCACTTTATTATGAAGATTATTGGTCTTCGACGAAGTCTTCTGGTGGTTATTTCTACTATATGAATTTCAATGAGGGGAGTAAAAATACAAGCTATCTTTATGAGGACGCCAGTGCCCGTGCCGTCCGTACCCTCACCGAATAAAACGAAAAATTCTATTTACTTTTATTGTTTAACATAAAATTTAAGTTTATGAAAAAGATGAATTTCTTGGTAGCCATCGCTGCCGTATCTGTGTGCTTCCTTAGTGGATGTGGTATGCGTAGACAGATGTATTATCCACCTTATCAACAACCTACTCAGCCTACAACAGTACAGCCGGAGTTATCTACTTCAGACAAGAAAGTAGCGAAAAGAGGTACTGAAGCAAAAGTTGCGGAATGGGAATCTCAAGGGTATACCCTAACTGGTGCTATGAGTACATTTACGATGTATGATTTGCTGGAGAGACACAATAATAAACTCCTTTCTGATGAGGGACGTTATGTCTCTGTTTTTGGACAAGGTGGTGACGATAACGGTGAATTGAGTGTAGCACGAATGTGGGCATTAAATGATGCTTGTACTAACTATGCTACAGCTGCTGGAAGTGTTGTTTCTGGTGGTATCGGACGTCAGTTCAGTAACTTTGGAGAACAAGGATTGAAGTTGATGGGTGCTTATACACAGAAGGTTGCAAAATATATTACACCTTTTATGAAAGAAAGTGTTGCAGTAAAACGTACAACCCAGAATAATAGACTTGAGGTAGAGGTGTTTTATCTCATAGATGAGCAACGAGCTTCAACGGTAAGAAAACAAGCAATGGATGAAGCTTTGAGAGAGACGGCTACAGAACAGATCTTTGGGACAGCTGTAGACGAGTGGGTGAAAGAATTCGTTTCTGACGTGGAGTAATAATTCGATATGAGACGAATACTCTTTGTATTCTTATTGTTCCCATTGGGCTTGGCTTATGCACAGACATCGTCTGATAAGTTCAAGCCCCAATGGGTGACATCTTTTGAGAATATATATAGGTATAATCCTACGTACGAGTATAAGGCGATTTTCAATGAAGGCCCAGACCTGTATAATTTGCGCAAGGAAAGACTTTTCAATTTGGGTACATACCTGAAATCAACCAATAAAATTGATGGTACGATGGATAAAATTGCAGAGTCGGAGCAGATTATTGTTAATGGAGAAAAACACAATTCCTCACATAAATCAAACAAACTGTCATTTACTACTCAAACCTCGGTAGAGGAGTTTGAGTGTATGCTGATTGATGAATATTGGGAACAGTTTGTCGTGCCAGGTCTTGGTTTGCAATACCGATACTATACCTTGTATGCTGTATCTGTTCCCGAGCAAGGGGAAACGGTTTTCGATGAATTCACAACAACCTCCCAATATGGTGTGCATGGTTTGTGGCGTTCGGCTATTGTACCCGGCTGGGGACAATTCTATAAGCGTGACAAAGTGAAAGGAAGTATCTTCTTGGGAGGTACGGTTGCGTTGGCCGGTGGAATTGTCTTTACTGAAAATCAGCGGGCAAGCTATTTCAAGAAGATTGCCAAGACGCATTCCGCGGATTTGAAACGTGCCTATGCTACGCGTAGTGACAAGTTTGCTACAGGTCGAAACATTTGTATTGGTGCAGCTGCAGCATTGTATATCTATAATTTGATTGATGCGATAGTTGCTCCTGGTGCTCGACGTGTTGTCGTATATCCCAAAGGGTATAGCGGATATAATTATACGCATTCTCCTGCAACAATGGGAGATGACTCATGGGGTGTCACAGCTGCTATTTCATACTGAAATCGTGAAAACAAATGACCAAGCATACTTGGTCATTTTTAATAGATGAAGGCTTATGAGAAACAAATTGTTATTATTGCTCTGTTTGATGGCATTTAACACTTATGCCCAATCCATCAAAGAACAAAAAGAAAATCTTTCTGCTCAATTTAAAGAGTATAAGACCTCTCAGCAGGAGAAATTTGAGGAATACCGCAAGCAGCTGAACGCAGAGTATGCCAAACACATGCGGCAGGCATGGACGGAGTATAAGCCTTGCCCTCCGAAGCCTGTACCACTGCGTCCAGAGCCTCCCAAGCCTGTGGTAAAGGAACCCGAAGTGGATACAAAGCCCATAGTGAAACCTATTCCTATGGTAGTGCCCAAGGTGGAACCCAAGGTGGAACCTAAGGTGGACCCTGAGGTAGAGCCAATTGTAGAGCCTGAAGATTCGATAGCGGAAGAACCTGCAGAGATTCCCGTGACAGAGCCTGAAGTGGAACCCACTGAGCCAATGGAAGAACCTGAGCCTGAAGTGGAACCCGCCATCCTCCCATTTGATGAGGTGATGCCTCCGACAGAACCTGCTCCACCAGTAGATCCTGTAGTGCCTCTGCCAGAGGTGGAGCCCGTCGTGCCGTCTGCACCAGGGCATGAGTTTGACTATTATGGCACAGCGTGCAAGGTGTCACTGGAGGCATCGCATCGCTATGCCTTGAGTGGAGTGGGAGAGAGTGCCGTGGCCGATGTGTGGCAAGTGCTGTCTGACGAGAAGTACCTTCCCGTCTTGGCGCAATGTGCCGACTATCGCACGAAACTGAACCTCTGCGACTGGGGCTATGTGCGTTTCTTGCAAGAGATGACCGAGAGCTTCTTCCCTTCCTCGCAACATAACGAGGCGGTATTGATGCAGGCGTACCTGCTGGTGCAATCGGGCTATAAGGTGCGTATGGCACGCACGGGCGATCGCCTGGTATTGCTGCTGCCCATAGAGCATGAGGTCTACAATTATTCCTACCTGATGGTAGACGGCATACCTTATTATGTGATTGACCAGCAGAAAGCCGGGCAGTCGTTCTACCTATACGACAGGGCCTTCGCCAAAGAGGCATCCGTATCGCTCTATATGACATCACCACCCTCGTTGCCTGTAGCCGAGGCCTGCATGGTGGAGCGTACGTTGACAAGCACGAGGAATATTTCGACTACGGTAGAGGTTGACAGAAACCTGATAGACTTCTACAACGACTATCCCGTGAACTCGCAATGGGGATATTACTCCAGTGCGTCATTGAGTGAGGAGGCCAAAGCGTCGCTGTACGCCATACTGGAGCTATACACTCTGGAAGAGAGCAAAGCCGAGGCGGCCAATCTGTTGCTCAACTTTGTGCAGACGGCCTTTGACTACAAGACCGATGACGAGCAGTTTGGCTACGAGCGTCCCTTGTTTGGAGAGGAGACGCTGTATTATCCCTACTGCGACTGTGAGGATCGTTCTATCCTATACTCCATCCTCGTGCGCGACTTGCTGGGCTTGGATGTCGTATTGCTCCACTACCCCGGACATCTGGCTACAGCCGTGAAGTTCAATGAGGAGGTGGCTGGCGACTGCATCGTGCTTGATGGCGAGAAGTATGTGGTGTGTGACCCTACGTATATAGGTGCAAATATCGGAGAAGCTATGCCCAACTATAAGAACATTTCGGCTACGGTTCAGCGGATAGGGAGGTAGTCCTTGGCGCTTGGCCACCTTATTACCTAAAAATAGGGAGTGCACTGGTGCACTCCCTATTTCTTTCTACCAACTGCCAATAGCTAACAGCCAATAGCTAACAGCCAACAGCCAATAGCCAAAGGCCAAAAGCTTAAAGCTTATTGCAACGCTCAAAGAAGTTGATGGCTTCGAGTTCCTTGCGGCAAGCCTCCTCCTCGGCGTCGGTCATGTTCTGGAAGGGGGTGCGGTTGGGGCCCAGGTCGAGGCCGATGAGTTTCATGATGCGCTTGCCGCACACGATGTTGCCGCGGTAGTGGCAGATGACGTTGATCACCTCCTGTGCGAAGTTCTGCAGCTCGCGTGCCTTCTCCAGGTCGCCCGCGTTCCATGCGTCAATGATGCCCACGAGGTTGCAACCGTTATAGTTGGTAGTGCCACCGATGCCACCCTGTGCGCCACCCATGGCGAGTGAGGGGAGGATGGTCTCGTCCTGTCCGTGCAGCATGTCGAACTTACCGTTCTTGTAGAGGCGACACTGGTTGTACTCATAGATGCTCTCGTAGGTGTACTTGATACCTGCAAAGTTGGGGATGCGGCCGTCCACTGCCTTGAGGAACTCTACCATAGAGAAGTAAGCGCCGTTGAAGGCGGGGATGTGGTAGTAGTAGAAGGGCAGTTCGGGAGCCGCAGCGGCGATCTCCTCGCAGTACTTCACGAGTTCCTCGATGCGACCGATCTTGGGGAAGGGAGGTGCCATGACACCGATACCGAAGGCACCGATCTTCTGTGCATGAGCCGCCATGCGGCATGAGCTCTTCACGCAGGTGCTGCCTACGTGTACGATGACCTTGAAGTCCTTCGGTGCAGCATGCATCCACACCTCGGCGAGGTTGATGCGCTCCTCTTCGGTGAGCATGTAGCCCTCGCCCGATGAACCATTGATGAACACGCCCTTGAGGCCATTCTTCTGCAACATCTCCGCATAGGCAGGGATGGGTTCGTAGTTCACCTCACCATCCTCATAGAACGGAGTGAAAGGAGCATTGATAAGTCCGATAATCTTTTCCATGTTGTAATGTTTTGTGTGTAGTGTTCTTTGTTAAGTTGAAAGTGGAAAGATGAAAGATGAAAGTTGTTTAAGGTTTTCGTCTTCGTTTTCGTTTTCGTCTTCGTCTTCGTTATTAACAGTCAACGACAAAGGTAGCACATAGTTTTTTTTATGCAAAACTTTTACTTGATAATTACCTTCTTCTTGTTCACGATGTATATGTAGATCCTTCTTAAGCTTCCAACCCAATTCAATATAATAGGGGAGTTGTAGCATGATAGTATTTGTTGATGAAGTAGCTTATGGACCAGAATATTCACTATTCGTTTTCTTCGACCTGCTTATCTTACGAAGTGCATCGCCTCCCAGGGTTCGTCGGCAGGGCGTCCAGGAGCGCGGTTGCCTTCGGTGCACCGGAGTAGCCACGCCATGTTGCGTGCCAGGGTGCGCATCGTCTGCATGCCTTCGGTGTCCAAGGCGGCTTGGCCCGCTTCGCGGCCGTAGACGATGTTCCAGTATTGTGAGGTCACGATGGGCATGTTCATCATCTGGAAGGGCATGTTGAGTGCCTCGAAGGTTGCCGTGGCGCCTCCTCTGCGGCATACGGCTATGCTGGCAGCTGGCTTACCGGCTATGCTGGCACCGTTGGAGTAGAAGGCACGTTGTATGACCGATAGCAGCGCCCCGTTGGGTTGTCCGTAGTATACGGGTGAGCCTACGATGAGTGCATCCACCTCCTTGAATTTGGCCGATATGCTGTTGCATACGTCGTCGTCAAAGACGCAGCGTCCCAGGCCCTTGGCCGAGCACTGTCCGCAGGCGGTGCATCCGCGTATCGGTTTGTTGCCTATCCATACTTGCTCGCTCTCTATGCCTTCGGCGGCAAGCTGTCGGGCTACCTCGGCCAATGCCGTGGCCGTGTTCCCCTGTTGGCGGGGACTGCCATTGATGAGTAGTACTTTCATATGTCTCTTATTAACACTCTGCAGACAAAGGTAGTGATAAATGAGCGAACTACATCAAGCTTGCTTGAATATTTTGCAGCCTACGGCATGGTTAATGCTGCTTCGTGCGGTCATCGTCATCGTCATCGTTATATCATCGTCATCGTCAAAAGTTAAAGAAAAGGAAAAAAGAGTGCTTATATGTGCGCAAATAGAATATTTTACCTACTTTTGAGGCGAGCATTCTTGTTCATAACGTACTAATGCCTTCATCGTATGGAAAAGCAACTCAAGGAAACCTTCAACTATTCGGCCGAAGATGCCCGGTTTATGCAGATGGCTATTGATCTCTCCGTGGAGAATGTCGACACGGGTGGCGGTCCCTTCGGGGCGGTCATCGTGCGCGACGGCGAGGTGATCGCGACGGGTACCAACCGCGTTGTGCCCAATGCCGACCCCACGGCTCATGCCGAGGTGATGGCTATACGTAATGCTTGTGCCAAGCTGGGTACCTTCCAACTCACGGGGTGTACCGTCTACAGCTCGTGCGAACCCTGCCCGATGTGTCTGAGTGCCCTCTACTGGGCTGGCGTGAGCCGCATCTGCTATGGCAACACCAAGGACGATGCCAAGGCCATCGACTTCGACGACTCGTTCATCTACGACCAGCTGGAGCTCTCCTATGCCGAGCGCTCCATCCGTTGCGAGCACTTCATGCGCGACGAGGCCCTGGCAGCTTTCCGCAAGTGGGAGGAGAAGGACGATAAGGTGCGGTATTGATACTTGTTTCCCTACAGACTACCCGTGGCTCTTTATGGACACGATGTATTGTAATAAGAAAATCCGTTACGCCCGACGATGGCCGTAACGGATGATGCAGACGTTTCTGCAGATAAGAGGTTTATCGCTTCACGAAGGCGCGTTCGAGGTCTTGCGAGATGTTGATCATGAAGTCGCCCATGCGCTCGTATTGGTTGATGATGTCCATGTAGTAGACGCTGGTCTGATAGTTGTTGGTGCCGTCCTCAATGTCCTCGATCATCGCGTCGCGCAGGTTGTTGCGCAGGCTATTGAGGCGCTCCTCGGCGTTGTAGGCGTTGGCGATATCTGTCAGTTCGCCCTTGTGAGCCGCCGTGAGGTTGGCAATCATCACATCGTAGGCATCGGCAACGGCGTCGGCCATCGTGTTGAGGTTGCGCAGGGTGGCGGCATCGAACACCTTCTTGTGGATGTTCTTGCGCGAGAGGATGCGGCTGATGGCTTCACCCGAGTCGCCCAATGATTCCAACTCGCCAATGATCTTGTACATCGCCTTTATCTCGTTGGCCGTAGCCTCGCTGATCTCCTCGGCCGACACGGCATTGAGAAAGGTGGCTATCTCGTATTCGATGCGGTCGGCAATCTCCTCGTACTTGACGAGCTTCTCGCGCAGGGTCTCGAAGCGGTCGGCATCGGTCTCATTCACCGCCGAGCGGGCATAGGCGGCTCCATTCTTGGAGATTTGGGCAAAGTGGATGATCTCGTCGAACGCCTGCTCCACCGACAGTTCGGGTGTGGCCAAGGGACCTGCTGAGATGTACTTGAGACGGAACACCTCCTTCTCCTGGTTCTCGGGAGTGCGGATAATCCAACTCACGGCCTTGCCTATCCATCCGGTGAACCACACGAGGAGGAGCGTGTTGATGGTGTTGAACAGCGTGTGTAGCATCGACAAGCCATATAGTGCAGCGGTGCTCTCGGGCGAGTTCTCGGTTGCCACGGCAAAGCCCTCGCTGGCGGGGTTGGGCAGTCCGAAGAGGCTCTCGGTGACTGTGCCTACCAGGCCGAGGAAGGGGCGGAAGAGGATGAGAGCCCACAGCACACCGAACACGTTGAAGATGGTGTGCGACATGGCGGCACGCTTGGCCTGCGTGTTGCCCACCGAGGCGGCGATGTTGGCGGTGATGGTAGTACCGATGTTCTCACCCAACACCATGGCGCAAGCCATGTCGAAGGGTATCCATCCCATGCTGAGCATGATGAGCGTGATGGCCATCGTGGCCGATGACGACTGCAGGATGAGCGTGAGCACCGTGCCGAGGGCAAGGAAGATGAGCACCGAGCCGAAGCCGTGTGACGCCCACGAGCTGACGAACGCCAGCACCTCGGGAGTCTGACGGAGGTCGGGCACAGAGTCTTTCATAAACGACAGACCGAGGAACAGGAGCGAGAAGCCCACGATGAGTTCGCCGATATTCTTGCGCTGATTTTTCTTAGAGTTCGAGAAGAGGAATCCGAGCAGCATCATCGGCACGGCCAAGAGCGAGATGTCGGCCTTGAAGCCCAGCCACGACACCATCCATGCCGTCACCGTGGTACCGATGTTGGCACCCATGATGACACCGATGGCCTGAGCCAGCGTGAGCAGTCC
>JAZONP010000099.1:0-1998 GCA_045654565.1 Bacteroidaceae bacterium | reverse complement strand
CTTCTCGCTTATCTCCATCTGCATATCTCTGATGGGAGTCTTCGGCCTCGTCTTCTTTGAGACGCAGTATCGCCGTCGCGAGATTGCCGTGCGCCGCGTACACGGAGCACAGATAAGCCAGGTGCTCGGTATGTTCGTCGGCCAATATGTGAAGATGGTGCTTGTGGCGTTCCTCTTTGCCGCTCCTGTGAGCTACCTGATCATGTCGCGCTGGCTCGAAGGCTTTGCCTACCACATCCCGCTCCACTGGTGGGTATTCCTCGTTGCCCTTGCCATCGTGCTGGCCGTGACCTCGGCTATCGTCGTGGCCCGTGCCTACCGTGCAGCGAAGGAGGATCCCGTAGAGGCGTTGTATAAAGAATAGGAGCCTCTCCCCCCCCTGATAGCTCGTAAGCGAGACTCCTTTGGGGAGCTAAAGCTCCCGTCGTCGCAACCGAGGCTCATTTAGCCTCGGCCCCCGAGGGGAGGGGGCTTGTGGGCATCGCGGAAGATTTTTCGACATTTTTTTTGTCAAGCAGGATACAAAGCGTATATTTGCATTGTTATAAAGGTCATATGTCCAAGACACTCTACATAATAGCAGGATGTAATGGGGCTGGTAAAACTACTGCTTCATTTACGATATTGCCGGAAATCTGGCACTGCAAGGAGTTTGTCAACGCTGATGAGATTGCTCGTGGATTGTCTCCATTGAATCCAGAGAGTGTAGCGATGCAGGCTGGACGCATTATGCTCGAGCGTATTGAGGAGTTGCTAAGTCAAGGAATCTCTTTTTCCATTGAGACGACATTGGCTACTCGTTCGTATGTTCAATTGGTGAAACGTGCCCAGGACGAAGGCTACACAGTAAACCTTTTGTTCTTTTGGCTGAATAGCCCAGAAGTGGCTATACAGCGTGTCGCCAAACGAGTGAGCGAGGGAGGTCACAATATCCCGACAGATGTGATACGGCGACGCTACCAATTGGGCTTACATAACTTCTTTAATCTCTATAAAGATGTTGTAGATACTTGGACATTGGTGGATAACGCAAGTAATCCACGACAAATAATAGCTGCTGATGGAGAAATATTCAATGTAGAACTCTATAAAATCATAGAATCGTATGTCAGAAAGTGAAAAGAAACAGTATAGGCAGGAGTTAGTCCGCGGTTTGGAACTGGCAGAGTACCGTATGATACGTGACAAGGCGATGCGCAATCAAACGATCATCCAAGGCGACGGTGCAAACGGATGGCGCGAGGTGTCTGCACGAGAACTTTATGTGCAGCTCTACAAGAAACCTGTACCTACATTCTGATAAACTAGACTGTTATCATTATATTTATGCGCGTGAGCCTCGGTGGTTCCACGCGCATATTTATTTACTTATTTCGCATTTCACGAGATTTGCGTACCCCCACCACCCAAAAGTGTCAAAAAATTAGACAATTTTCGTCGTAAATAGCGTTTCCCGCATTTTTTCTTGTGATGGTGCTTGCATGTTTCGATAACTTTGCTCATGCAAATAAAAGGAAAACCATTTGTTTGTCATCCTGAGTGAAACGAAGGATCTCGCAAAGTCGCTTGACGAATATTTCCCAGTTCCTGCGCGAGATTGCCTTAACGGCGACCTAAAGGTTATTTCACTCCGTTCAGAATGACAAACTAAACAAAAACAAAGTAACCGAAACAAAATAAAACGATACAATAATGAAAGAGTTTTTCAAGAACCTCGGACGCTACAAGGTGTCGTCCGTACTCAACATCCTCGGTCTGGCTATCGCCTTCGCTTCGGCCTACATCATCTTGGTGCAGGTGAACTATGACTTTAGCTATAACAAATGTTTCCCCGACGCCGACCGCGTGTTCCGTCTCGAGATGAAGGGAGTGTGGGGTGAGGACAAAACTTGGTCATTCTACATAAACAATCGGTACGGACATCTTATTGGCGAGAATGACGACAATGTGGAGAGTTTCACCTCAATGACCCTCTTTTCGTGGGATGCCCCCTTGACC
>JAZONP010000098.1:0-2450 GCA_045654565.1 Bacteroidaceae bacterium | reverse complement strand
GCGGCGTTGGCCATTGCTGTTAAACCTTCGGGAGCAATCTTCAACATGGGTTTGCCCTCGAACTCACCGACAGACACATAGTCTTTGGTCAACAGATAGTACTCGGTGTCATCCTTTCCCAGCTGGAACATCGGTGCATACTTGAATTCTGGTGTAGCCATAATCTTGAATTATGAATGGTGAATTATGAATTGTATTTTATGAGTTATGCAAAATTACAAAGACTTTGCATAACTACAAGACATTCGGCCCACTTTTCCTCGCATAATTTCATTTTTGGGGTAGTCCAATGGGGCGAACGGTCAATTTTATCACACTATAATGTCACCGTTTTTCATCTGCCACCATCCGCCAACATAGGACAATGCTTTGAAAATCTAATATATACTGGCGGACATTACGTACGATTTCACCCATCAGCCAGTGTCCGCCAATCATTCATTGCCAGCAACATTGCAGACGTATAGAACCTTCATCCACGTCGAGCAACAGTTCCTATACGGCACGCTCTCTTTCAATGAAAATATCCCCAGGGAAAACGCATTATAAAGTTTTGCGAGTTTCTTAGTGGTTGGCCATTGATTATTTGCGCCTTACAAGCTCCCCCTCTGTTTATAGAGGGGGTGCCCGCAGGGCGGGGGGCGTTATAAGCGTAGCGCGTAGCATCTCAAATTGTGGTTTTTCTCCGCACTCCGTTTGGAAACGTGTTCGCCGGCCGAAGGGAAAGGCAACTCCCTCCTGAGACGACTTTGGGGAGCTAAAGCTCCCGTCGTCGCAAGCAACGCTATCTCGCGTTGCCCCTCTATGAACAGAGGGACAGTTAGTTAGATGTCTCCAGTAAGAGATTGTTATAATGCGTTTTCCCTGAAAATATCCCACAAAGTTATTTACCGCCGCGCAACGGCAAGGTTGCTGTTGCGCAAGGGTAATGTTGCCGTTGCGCAGCGGTAACCTTACCTTTGGGCAGCGGTAAATGAAAATGTCTCTTCAGAACAGGGAAGACTCTTTCTATATCTGCAAGATTATGCCAACTCCTGTTTTTATCGCGCAAGATTTATTTAGTGATAAAACCGCAGTAAACTCTTAGTGGCGGGCACTGGCGTACATGGATTTTCGTACGCAATGTCCGCCACTAAGCAACATAGCAACTGCGAGTTATAGCATCTCGACTGATGGTGGCAGGTAAAAAGCTTACTCCTCGTATGTCTGATAGAGGAAGTCGTTGTAGGGGTCTTTCTGTACATGGAGCTCGCGCACACGGTTGTACATCATCGTTTTGAGGTTCTCGATGTTGTCGCGCTCGCGGGCCGAGATAAAGATGCAACTGTCGTGCATCTTGGCCATCCAGGTCTGCATGAGCTCGTCGAGCGAAACGTTCTCCTTGGTCTTGGGAGTGAGGTCGTCCTCCTCCTTGGGAGTGAAGGTGTAGGCATCGGGCTTGTTGAAGACGAGGATGAGGGGTTTCTCGCTGCAACGGTAGGCGATGCGCTCAATTTGCTTAGGCACCGACATTGACAACCTGAATCAGGAACAGCCTTATGAATTGGAGCCTTTCGTTAAGAATATCAGAGCCTTGCAATAGAAAAATCAGAGCTGCCTGTTGGAAAAATCGGACGGCTCTGATTTTTTAGTGAAGAGTGAAAGGTTAAGAGTTAGACCGTGTCTGGTAGGATTGGATTTCTGTGGAGCGTATCAGTCCTTCTTGTTATTGCTTCTTTTGCTCTTAATCAGTTCAATGACAATACCTACCCAAAAGGAAATGAGCATGGCCACCATGATGTAGCCAAATATAGTGTCGAGAACCTCATCACCACGAAATGACTTCACAATAAAGACTAACATGTTGGGAGTGCCGATGAGCCCCAGCACAATAAGCATTATGCTTTCTTCCTTTTTAGATTTCATTATTCTTTATTGCCATTAGGTTTTGTCTTCTACTGCTATCCAATGTATCACTCCGCGTCGGCCTCGTAGGTCTGATAGAGGAAGTCGTTGTAGGGGTACTTCTGCACGTGGAGTTCGCGCACGCGGTTGTACATCATCGTCTTGAGGTTCTCGATGTTGTCGCGCTCGCGGGCCGAGATGAAGATGCAGGCGTCGTGCATCTTGGCCATCCAGGTCTGCATGAGCTCGTCGAGCGACACATTCTCCTTGGTCTTGGGCGTGAGGTCGTCCTCCTCCTTGGGGGTGAAGGTGTAGGCATCGGTCTTGTTGAAGACGATGATGAGGGGTTTGTCGCTGCATCCGAGGTCGGCAAGGGTCTTCTCCACCACCTTGATCTGGTCTTCAAAGTCGGGATGCGAGATATCTACCACGTGGAGTAACAAATCTGCCTCGCGCACCTCATCAAGCGTTGACTTGAAGGAGTCGACGAGGTCGGTGGGGAGCTTGCGGATGAAGCCTACGGTATCGGAAAGCAGGAACGGCAGGTTCTCGATGATGACCTTGCG
>JAZONP010000097.1:0-9224 GCA_045654565.1 Bacteroidaceae bacterium | reverse complement strand
CAGTTGCAGGTAGGTCTGCACGCCATAGAAGGTACCCTCGGCATCGTTACCGGCGATGACCACCTTGTCGGATGCTACGCTGAGGTAGTAACCCTCGGCCTTGGCGGGGATGAGTGTTTCGTATGCTGCTACGGCCGCGTCACCACGCTCACCGATGATGAGCTGCATGGTGCCGTTCTCTGTCTTGAGATACTTGCCAATGAGTGCCACGGCATCAGCGTCGGCGTCGGCAGCACCCACGAGGGTGTAGGACACGGTGTTGTCGAAAGCCTTGCCTTCGCCCCACTTCACCTCCTGCGGTTGGGGAAAGATGCCGCTGGTTTGCGGAATGACGGGCGTGGTGCCACCCTCCTCAACCTTGACATTGGCCTTCTGCAACTCCCATGTGCAGGCACCCCAGAAGGGTTTCATGAGGATGTATGCCCACACGTCGGGGTTGGTGTACCAGCTATTGGCACCAGCCGCATCGATGATGCAGATACCGGTCTTGCCATCGAGTGTGCGCTCTTCGAGTGTCCATGCATAATCCTTTCCCACCTTGATGGTCTTGTCGCCATCCGACGCGGGATAGGCCGCCGTGCCTGTAGCCTTGTTGACAAGGTATATGGTGCCACCGGGCTGCTTCACCACTTGCCACAGATAGTTGTCGCCATTGCCCTTGCTAGGCTGGTGGTTGACGGTCTTGCTGGTGGTATTGACCGCAGCATATTTATTGAACCACACGTTGCGCAGGTGGTAGTAGTACTCTTCACTGAGACCTTGCGCAAAGCCTGTGCGCTCCATCTGCTGGAACTGGAGGTAGAGTGCGGTGTAGGCATCATACTGCTCCTTGGTCACGGCACCTTCGGTAAGGATAGCCTTGGCGGGAGCGATGACAGAGGTCTTGAGGAATTCGAGTGCCTCGGCAGTAGGTTGGTTGGTTTCGCCGGGCTTTGCGGTGAGGACGATGTGCTCGCACTTGTCCACCAAACCCTCGAGCCATACGGTATAGTCGGTCACCTCCTCAATGCGCCATGTGCCGTTGTAGCAGAGTCTGGCCTCGTCCTTTGCAAACACCTGTCCTGAGAGTTCGGCGCTGAGGCGCTTCACGCTACCTGTCACGGTGGCGCTATAGCCGCTGACGGCCGAGATGGTTACCGCACCGGGGATATAGGTGTAGCCGCCTGCCTCGATGGTAGCCTTGTCGATACGGATGGGTGTACCCTCATCGGTGATGGCAACGGCAGCGTTGTAGGTATCCATGGTGAGCTGGCCACCACTATAGCAGTTGGTGAGGATGTAGCCGTCTCCACTGGGGACGAACTGCCAAAGCTCCTCGGGTTCTGTCTGCGGGGTGTAGTGGAAGTTGACGCCACCACCCTTCTGATACATGGATGAGCCTTCATACTGGCGCTTGTAGTAGGTCGATGCCGAGAGGATGCGGTAGGTCTTGCCCGCCTCGGGCTGCACGAGGGGTGCTGCCTTGTAGGCGGCGATGGCCTCGGTCAGCGCATCGGTGTTGAGCGCCGATGCCTTGGCGGTCTCGAGCACCTCTTGCAAGGCATCGTAGTTCTCTGCCGCAGGGTAGCCTACACCACCGCGAATGCTGGCGGCGAGGATTTCCTCGGCCTCCATGATAGCCTGCTCGGTGGCGGTATACTCCTTGGGCTCGATATAGTGCTTAGCATAGGTGTAGCCCAATTGGTCAAGGATTTCGTCGTGCGATTGCAGACGGCGATAGAAGCCCAGCCAACTCTTCTTCTCTACGGGGAGCCATCCTACCTCAGCCAAGGCGAGGATACGGGGAAGGAGGCAATACTCGAGCTCTTCGTTGTCGTTGAGCGTCTCGGCCCAGAGGTTGGCCTGTGCACCCCAGCAGAACTCCTCCTGTCCTTCGAGATAGGCCACGGGATTGAGCGAATAGACACGCTCGAGGGTATTGGTACCCCAACCACCGTAGTAGGGCTCGTCGATGAGCATCTCGTTCTCAGGAACCTGGGGGAAGTCGATATATACGTGTGAGTAGGGGCAGAGGATGCTATTGAAGCCGAGGTCGGCAGCACGCTTAGAGAGCGCACCACTCTGATTCCATGCCATGATGACGGGAGTGGTGGTGTTCTTGGTATTCCAGTTGGCGAGTACCTCGTCCCATACGACGATGTCCTTGCCATATTCGGTCTTGAGGTAGGTGCCGAGCTTCTCTACGAGCCAAGACTGCAACTCTTGCACACCAGCCAATCCCTCTTCCTGCACGCGGCGCAAGCAGTCCTCATTGGTAGCCCACTGCTCTGTGGGGCACTCGTCACCACCGAGGTGGATGTAGGGGAAGGGGAACACCTCGGCTACGTGACCGAGCACACACTCGAGGAAGTCGATGACCTCGTCCTTGCCCACGTTGAGCACGTCGTGTGAGATACCGCCGTCGATGCGCACCTCATACTTCTTCGTGGGGTCGCAACTGAACTCGGGGTATGATGCCACGGCAGCCACCATGTGACCGGGGAGGTCAATCTCGGGAAGAATATCGATGTTGCGCTCAGCGGCATAGACCACGATCTCGCGCAGGTCGTCGAGCGTGAAGTACATGCCACGGCCATACTCGGTGTCGTCGAAGAATTTCTGACCATCACCATTGTTGGTGAACGAGCCGGCACGCACGGCGCCCACCTCGGTCAGTTTAGGATATTCGGGAATCTCGATACGCCAGCCCTGGTCGTCGGTGAGGTGCCAGTGGAGGCGGTTGAGCTTATAGAAAGCCAGGATGTCGAGCACCTTCTTCACCTCGTCCTTGTCGAAGAAGTGACGGGCCACGTCCATCATGAAGCCACGATGCTCAAACTGGGGATGGTCCTTGACGCTCACGAAGGGGAGGCTCCACTGAGCGCTGCAATCAGCGCCACAGAGGGTATTTGAGAAGAACTCGCGGGGGAGCAACTGCATCAAGGTCTGCAGGGCATAGAGTTCGCCACCGAAGCTTGAGGTCTTGATCTCGACACCACTTGACTTCACCTCAAGGCTATATCCATCGCGGGGCAATGCCTCGTCGATGCCAAACCATATCTCGCCTGCCGATGCCGTAGCACCAGCCTCTTTCACGGCCAGCGTGATACCCGATGAGGTCTTCAGCTGCGCTGCAAAGGCCTCGACATGCTCCTTCATTGCTTCGCTACCATAGGTAACAGCACTGAGCGATGCCATGAAGAGCGAGCCCTCCTTCGTTACGGTAAGTTCTTGCGGATAGGGAATCAAAGAGAACTTGCTCTCCGTCTCCAATGCCGAAGCATCGACAAACTTCACCGGATTGTTCTGGTCACCCTTGTCCCACAGGCCTACGCCACGGTTCTCATTGGGGCCGCCCCAGAGGTTCATCGAGATGCCCGTGTTGCCCTTGGGTTGAATCTCATAGTTGCCACCGTTCGCCGTGAGGACAAACTTACTCACACCCGATGCCGTAGCCGAAGCCTGCACCATCTGGTTCTTGGCCGCCGAGGCCACGTGGAGCGTATAGCCCTTCTTGTTGGTCAACTGGTAGCCGTCGGTACTATTGCCCGTCACCTTCCACAACTGAGAAGGCTTGCCTACAGCCGCCGAGGTGGTCACATTGGCACCCGATGTCTCGGCCGTGATGGCATTGCCGCCGTTAACGAACTGGATGAGATACCACACCGTGTTCTCGGCCGTACTCACCGTCGGGAAGCCCTGCGCCAGAGCGCCCAAAGCGCATGCCACGAAGGCAAACATCGCAAGAAAATGTCGTTTCATAGATTTGTGTTTTATTGTTTTGATTATCAGTATTCTTAAAGAACGAGCATAGGCACCCGCAAACCATGGCATTATAACTATGCAAAGATAACAAAAGATTCTAACATACACAAATCCCGCACATATATTTTCACCCATGAGAACACCAGCCCCCCCCGAAGTCATCAATCATCAGTAATCAGTTTCTTTCTTGATGATATTAGTGATGCAATCTCGCAAATGTCTCTTGCCAAGTCCCAGCGCGAGATTCTTGACTTCAGTCCCTCGCTTTTCCCCTTTGGGCCAGCGACCTAAAGGTTCGGGCGTCGACCTAAAGGTTCACGCTGCTTAGAATGACAGAGACCTCTGGGTAAACTGCTATATTATCTCCTGAATATTTCTCAGCGAGTACCGATTACTTCACGAGACACACCGCTTACGATTACGCTTACGCTTACGCTTACACTTTTTGCACACACCCTCCTCAGCCTCTCCAATGTTCATATTAAAAAAATTATTATATCATATAATAAAATTTCTTGTCGCCCGTTCGCCCATTACTGAGCGTGCATATTTCTGTAAGCGTAAGCGTAATCGTAATCACTTTCGTACGAAAATTGTTGACTCTCCCTCCTGGATTTGTTGCCTCCTCATACTGGACATGCTGACCCCTCGTACTTGATCTGTAGACACCCAGTCGTCGCCTCCGTACCTCGCGTAGCCTCCCTCCGCAACCCGTCAGTACTCCCACAGCAGCCCGTCGGTACTCCCTCAAAAGCCCGCCGATGCACCGACGAAGGCAGGACAGAACAAAAAAATATCACATTCATCCTCAACTACTTACAAAAAGAAGAAACCAGAAGAAACAAGCAAACGCACACCATCCGAAATTTTGTATTATCTTTGCACTAACAACTAACACAACACGTCATGACAAGAACCCTCATCCTTCTCGCCACCTTCGTGGCAGCCACCCTCAGCCTCAAGGCCCAAGACCAGCTCGCGGCACTCATGCCCATGCCCAACCACATAGAGCAGCCACAGGGCAAGCCCTTCCGCTTCGCCCCGGGACGCGCCGCCATCTCCTACCCCACCGAGGATCAGCGCTTCGTGGCAGAGACCCTCGCCACCCTCATCGAGCAGCGCACAGGCATCAGCATACCCCTCGCCACCGAAGGCAAGCGGGCCGACATCACCCTCGCCCTCGATCCCACCCTCGAAGGAGACGAGCACTACCGTATACACATCACCCGCAAGGGCATCGCCCTCACGGGTAGCACCACAGAGGCCCTCTATCGCGCCACGACGACCATCGACCAACTGCTCATGGGCGACCTCCTATCCACCTCACAAGGCGCAATGAAGCCCATCCTCATCGACGACGCACCGCGCTACGAGCGACGCGCCCTCATGCTCGACCCCGCACGCCACTTCCTCCCCGTGGCCGAGGTGAAGCACTTCATCGACCAAATGGCCAAGTTCAAGTACAATGTACTCCAACTCCACCTCACCGATGACCAGGGCTGGCGCGTAGCCATCCATAGCCAACCCCGCCTGGCCAGCCCGCAGCACTACACGCAGGACGACCTGCGCGACATCATCCGCTATGCCGCTGAGCAACACATCGAGGTGGTGCCCGAGGTGGACATCCCCGGACACACCGTGGCCATCCTCGCCGCCTACCCCGAACTGAGCTGCTCGCACCTGAAGGAGGACACCGTCGTCGTGGGGCACACCACCAACCGCATGGTGTGTGCAGCCAATGAGCAGAGCTACACGATACTGACCGATGTCATCAACGAACTTGCCGCCCTCTTCCCCTCACCCTACATCCACCTCGGTGGCGACGAGGCGGCCGTGCCAGCCAACTGGGCACAGTGTGCCGATTGCCAGGCCATGATGCGCGAGCGGGGCTACACCAAGGCGACCCAACTGATGACACCCTTTTTCGACCGCATCCTCGCGGCCGTACGCCAATGCGGCAAGAAGCCCATCCACTGGTGCGAACTCAACAACATCTACCCTCCTGCCGACGACTACCTCTTCCCCTACCCCGAGGACGTGACCCTTGTCACCTGGCGCTACGGCCTCACACCCACCTGCCTCACGCTGACCCACAAGAACAACCACCCCATCCTCATGGCACCGGGCGAATACGCCTACCTCGACTACCCGCAGTGGAGGAACGACTTCCCCGAGTACAACAACTGGGGCATGCCCCTCTCGACCCTCGAGAACTGCTACAAACTGGATCCCAGCTATGGCCGCCCCACCGAGGAGCAAGCCCACGTGCAGGGCGTCATGGGAACCCTATGGGCCGAAGCCATCCCCGACGTACACCGCGCCACCTACATGGCCTTCCCCCGCGCCATGGCCCTGGCCGAGGCGGGATGGACAGAGATGCCGCACCGCAACTGGGAGTCGTTCAAAGCACGCCTCTTCCCCAACCTCTACGACCTCATCAAGAGCGGCGTATCGGTGCGCGTGCCGTACGAGATCGTGGAGAAATAAAAACACGCCCGACTATCCGAAGTCGAGCGAGAGCTGGCCATCACCTAAGAGGTTGTAACTCATGCGATGATAAGGTGTGAGACCATGCTCCTTGATACCCGCACGATGCTTGGCCGTGGGGTATCCCTTGTTGTGGTTCCAGTCGTAGTGGGGATACTCCTCGTGCAGGCGATTCATATAGTCGTCGCGGTAGGTCTTGGCAAGGATTGAGGCCGCCGCGATATTCATCAGTTTGCCGTCACCCTTGACCACCGTCTCATGGGGTGTGTCGCCATAGGGTTTG
This sequence comes from Bacteroidaceae bacterium, assembly GCA_045654565.1. Taxonomy (GTDB): domain Bacteria; phylum Bacteroidota; class Bacteroidia; order Bacteroidales; family Bacteroidaceae; genus UBA1189. The sequence goes on along the minus strand of JAZONP010000097.1, from coordinate 2,710 downwards.
AACTTATTGCCATCCACCACCACATACTCGGGGCGCACCTTCAGCCCATCCAATGCACGATGCATGGCCAGGATAGAGGCATTGAGGATGTTTATCTCGTCAATCTCCTTGGCCGTCACGATGCCGAGCGCCCAAGCTATTGCATCACGCTCGATATCCTCGCGCAAGGCATAGCGCTGCTTCTCGGTCAGTTGCTTCGAGTCATTGAGCAAGGGGTGCGAATAGTCGGCCGGGAGTATCACCGCAGCGGCATACACATCGCCAGCCAAGCATCCACGGCCCGCCTCGTCGCAGCCAGCCTCCACAAGTTCGGGATGGAGACAGGGGAGCAATCCCCGCTTCTCATCTTTCAAGGGCCCAATCTTACTCATATCACCACTCCTTACCCTTCATCTTAAAACATCTTCCTTACCCTATCCACGGCAGCTACGAGAGCGTCGACCTCGGCCATAGTGTTGTACAGGGCAAATGAGGCGCGTACGGTGCCAGGGATGCCCATGCGCTGCATCAAGGGTTGGGCACAGTGGTGGCCGGTGCGTACGGCAATGCCGAGACGGTCGAGCAGGGTGCCCATATCTGAAGGGTGTATGTCGCCCACGTTGAAGGAGATGACGGCGCCGCGCTCTTCGGCCTCGCCGATGATGCGCATCTCGGGAATCTCGCGAAGGCGCCGCAAAGCATAGTCAGTGAGTGCCTTCTCATGAGCAGCGATATTGTCTATGCCAAGGGCCGATACATAGTCGAGGGCATGCATGAGGGCGGTAGTACCGATATAGTCGGGTGTGCCAGCCTCAAACTTATAAGGCAGTTCATTGAACGTCGTGCGCTCGAACGATACCGTCTGTATCATCTCGCCACCGCCCTGGTAGGGAGGCATGAGGTCGAGCCAGCGCTCCTTACCGTAGAGCACGCCGATGCCCGTGGGGCCATATACTTTGTGGGCGCTGAAGGCGTAGAAGTCGGCATCAAGCTCCTGTACGTCGACCTTGATGTGGGGCACGCTCTGCGCACCATCCACCGCAAAGGGCACATCGTGCTCGTGGGCGATGCGTATCAACTCACGGATGGGATTGACCGTGCCCAGCACGTTCGACACATGCATAACAGAAACCAAGCGAGTGCGCTCATTAAAAAGTTTTACATACTCGTCCATGCAGATTTCGCCCTTGTCGGTGATGGGTATCACGCGCAGTTTGACACCTTTGCGAGCTTCGAGCAGTTGCCAGGGCACGATGTTGCTATGGTGCTCCATCGTGGAGACGATGACCTCATCGCCCTCATGGAGGAAGGCCTCGCCAAACGAGGAGGCGAGCAGGTTGATAGCCTCGGTGGTGCCACGGGTGAAGATAATCTCGTTCGTCGAGGCGGCGTTGATAAACTGTCGCACGCGCTCGCGCGATGCTTCGTGCAGCTTGGTTGCCTCCTGCGAGAGATAGTGTACGCCGCGGTGCACGTTGGCATTCACGGAGTAGTACTCCTCGGTGATGGCATCGACCACAGTGCGGGGCTTCTGCGTGGTGGCGCCATTGTCGAGATACACGAGCGGCTTGCCATACACCGTGCGGTCGAGGATGGGAAAGTCCTTGCGGATTAAGTCTATATCGTACATGAGTATCCTATTTATGCTGCAAAAGTAATACTTTTTTTGGAGATAACTAACAGCCAATAGCTAATAGCCAACGGCCGATACTACAATCGTCCCTCATCGGCATAGCTATAATAGCCGTGGTCGGTGAAGATAACGTGGTCGGCCAGCGTGAGGTTCAAGAGTCGGGCCGCCTCCTGCACCTGTCGGGTGAGGCGGTCGTCATGGGCGCTGGGGCGAAGATTGCCCGAAGGGTGATTATGGCAGAGGATAAGGCTGGTGGCACGCTTGAGCAGAGCCTCGCGCAGGATAAGGCGTACGTCAACCACCGTCTCGGTGAGGCCTCCCATGCCGATGCGCACAGAGTCGATAATCCTGGCCGACTGGTTGAGCAGCAGCACATGGCACTCCTCGACGGGTGCATCGCAGAGGTAGGGGTAGTAGTATTCGTAAACCTGTGCTGCCGAGCGTACCTGCTTTCGCTCGGGCTGCTCCACAGCACGACGACGCCCCAGCTCACAGGCAGCAAGGATGGTGACGGCCTTGGCGGGACCTATGCCCTTGAAGTGGCACAGTTCCTCCATGCTGAGACGCCCTACGCGGTCGAGACTGTTGTCATAGGCTGCCAACACCTTCTGCATGAGGCTTACGGCAGAGTCGTCTCCACTGCCCGATCCTATCAAGATGGCCAGCAACTCGGCATTGCTCAGTGCCTGAGCACCCTTACTCATCATCTTCTCACGTGGGCGATCCTCCTCGGCCCAACGATTGATAGCCAGTTTATCTGTCATAACGTTTCAAATATAAAGAAAGGACAATCGACTCTGGAAATATCCATCGTCCATTGTCCTTCTATCATTTAACAGCAGAGCACGCTCTGCGGTGCATTACATCTTCACACGACCAACGTATGAGCCGTCGCGAGTGTCAACCTCAACGAACTCACCCTCGTTGATGAAGAGGGGTACGCGGATCTCGGCACCCGTCTCGAGTGTAGCGGGCTTGAGTGTGTTGGTAGCGGTGTCACCCTTGAGGCCGGGCTCGGTGTAGCTGATCTGGAGCACAACCTTAGTGGGAAGCTCAGCGTAAAGTACGGTCTCGGTAGAAGCATCTACCACAACCTCT
>JAZONP010000096.1:0-29873 GCA_045654565.1 Bacteroidaceae bacterium | reverse complement strand
ATTGATGTTAGAGTAGCCGATGATGACATCTTGCATCTTGCCATCCTTGTCGGGCACCATGATAGACACGATACGGCCACCGTAGTTAGTAACGCACACCTCCATGCCATTGGCGTTGGTGAGGGTGTAGAGGTCGGTCTGCTTGCCTTGCTGTTCTGATTGAAAGTCGGCACGCTTCAAACCTGAGAGGTTTTCGCTTTGGGGTGCATTGTTACATGCTGTGAGCAGTGCCAGTCCGCACATTGCTCCGATGAATGCTTTTTTCATATTTTTGTGTTTTTAAAGTTTGTTGTCTTCCAAATACGTTTGCCTTAAATCGCGTAAAAGTAATACTATTTCTTCAAATATGAGAAATGGATTAATATGTTTTATGACATAAAGTGTCGCGTTAACACCAGTTTTTTTTACAAATAGGGATTATATTGCGACTCGTCGCCGATGCTTGTTAGGTCTCCATGCCCAGGGAATACTATAGTTTCGGGGGGTAACGGGAGCAACTGTTTTTGTATGGATCTAATGAGCTGTGCATAGTTCCCATCAGTAAAGTCGGTGCGCCCGATGGAGTTGTGGAAAAGAGTGTCGCCGACAAAAAGCAAATCTCTTCCAAGCGCGTAGAAGCACATGCCTCCAGCCGAGTGACCGGGGGTAGCGATGCATTGTAAAGGCTTTTCCCCCAATAGGAGAATGTCACCATCGTGAAGTGGGTGACCTATGGGACGTGGCATTTCATTGGGTTCTATTCCAAAACGAGTAACGGAAGGTATGAAATTCTCTATCCACGGCCAATCTTCAAGGCTCGCGCTGACCTTAACTCCGTAGGTGTCTTCGATGAATGCAGTGCCAAAAATATGGTCGAAATGTAAGTGTGTGCAGAGTAGGTACTTTATTTGTAAATTGTTTTCCTCTACGAACTTTGCGAATTTCCTTTTTTCTTCATTCCAATAGAATCCAGGGTCAATGACTGCTGCCTCACGAGATACCTCGTCGTAGACAAGATAACAGTTCTCATGCAGCATATTACATACAAATGTTTTTACTTTCATAACGTCTAGGTGCTTATCGCAGTGCGAAGTTACGCATTAAAAGCTTAATATGCAATAGAGCGCCAAACGCAACAACTTCTATTGGCTATTTTTGTGTTTTCTTGCATAAATGTTGAATAAAGCTTACAACCCCATTTTGTCCTTCGCTTTATTTGTCTTTAATTTACTCTGCTTAATTGAGGTTTCGTCTCGGAAAACCATAAATATATTTGTGTTTTAACTCGTCTTGCACTAATTTTGCAGTCTGAAATTTGAATGGGGTAAGAATGACTGGATTTAGGTTACTTAGATATATTGTTTTTCTTGTACTTACGGGCATCTCTTCGCTTATATTTGCGCAAGATGTACTGCCAGAACAAGCACCGGTGGATAGGCAAATGATGCGTATTGATTCGGTTGTGCTGAGCCGACTGATTCGAGCAGAATTGTACGAATATCCAGCTGAAGACCTCTATCCCGAGTGGAGCAATGATCATGCGCATAAATATACCAATGTGACGATTCCTGATTCGTTACTCATAGATCTCACAGGGTACTGTATGCCTACTGAGAATACAAAGGTAAACGATATTTTTGGTTATCGCCCTCGTCGTCGTCGCATGCACTATGGATTGGACATAAAGGTAGAGCGTGGAGATACTATTCGTGCTGCCTTTGACGGGAAAGTGCGTTATTGCAGTTATCAGCGTCGTGGCTATGGCCACTATGTGGTGATACGTCACCCAAATGGTCTCGAGACGCTCTATGCGCACCTTACCTCTAGATTGGTCGCTGAAAACGATGTGGTCAAGGCGGGTGATCCTATCGGATTGGGTGGTAATACGGGACGTAGTACGGGACCTCACTTGCACTTTGAAACCCGATTGTTAGGTAAGGCGCTTAATCCTGCTCTCTTTTTCGACTTTCCCAATCAAAAAGCAACGGGGGATTCTTACCTTTATACCAAGCCGAAGAAAAAGGTCTATGACCCCTCAGATCCTGACACCTACTACAAGGTGCGTAGTGGTGACTCGCTCAGCCGTATCTCTGCACGTACGGGGGTTAGTATAAAGCAGTTGTGTAAACTTAATGGCATCACCACACAAACCACTTTGCGCGTGGGGCAGGTGCTGAGACTATATTAAAAAGAACATGGAAACCAATCAGCAATTTGAACAAATCATCGCCACTTGCCGCGATCTTTTCGCTAAGAAACTCAAAGACTATGGCGCAGCATGGCGTATCATGCGTCCCACATCGGTGACGGATCAGATATTCATCAAGGCCAATCGTATACGTAGCATCGAGACTAAAGGTGAAACGATGGTCGACGAGGGCATACGCTCTGAGTTTATTGGTATTGTTAATTATGGCATCATTGCTCTCATTCAGTTGGAACTTGGCTATGCCGAAGTTGATGATATGACTCCAGAGATCGCATTGGCAAAGTACGATGAGTATGCAACTAAGGCGTTGGAGTTGATGAAGGCCAAGAACCACGATTACGATGAAGCATGGCGCAGTATGCGCATCAGTTCGTATACGGACCTTATATTGATGAAAATCTATCGCACCAAGCAAATTGAGAGCAACGAGGGACAAACAATTGTATCCGAAGGCATCGATGCAAACTACATGGATATGATTAACTATTCGGTGTTCGGGCTGATTAAATTAGATTTTGGAGAATAATTCAGCAAATATCGCAAAGAATATCACTGTCAATGCTCTTCGTTTTGCATTGGCTTTGGTATTTGCTTTCTCGGGATTCGTGAAGGCCGTGGACCCTATGGGCACGGTAATCAAGTTGACCGACTATGCCGAAGCCTTCGGGATGACGGTCTCTCCGGTATTGTTGTATGTGGGCGCGTGGCTACTCATCTTGGTGGAGTATATCATGGGTGTAGCTCTGTTCTTTGGATTTTATCGTCGCTTCTACTTGAGCTTGATGGCCTTGTTCCTATCGATGATGACTCCCTTGACCTTGGTGATGGCATTAACCAATCCCGTGAGTGATTGTGGCTGCTTTGGTGATGCATTGGTGTTGACCAATTGGCAGACCTTCGGGAAGAACCTGGTGCTGCTCTTGATGACCATTACGGTATTGGTGTGTCACAAACGTGTTTGTCGTTTAATCTCACATCGTCAACAATGGCTAATCTTTGTGTATGCGGTGGCATCCATAGCTTTCTTTATGCAATACAATATGCGTCATCTCCCAACATGGGATTTTCGTCCTTATGCCATTGGCGTGAATATAATTGATGGTATGACGATACCGGAAGATGCTCCTACGGATGAATACGAAACGTTGTTTGTGCTAGAGAAGGAGGGTGAGCAACGTCTTTTCACTTACGACAACTATCCCGACTCGACATGGACTCTTGTACGACGTGAGAGCCGCTTGGTGAGTCGAGGATATGTTCCTCCCATAACAGATTTTTACTTGACTTCGCTTGATGGTGAGGATGTGACATGGGAGGTGCTCGAACAGCCTGGTTATACGTTCCTCCTAGTAGCGCGTGACCTCAAGCGTGCCAATGAGGGTATGCTTGATGTTATTAACGACCTTCATGACTATGCGAAAGTCGGGGGACATTCGTTTTATATGCTTACCTCTTCAAACGGTGATGTTATAAACGAATGGAATGAGCATACAGGTGCTGCTTATTCCTATCTCAGCGCAGATGAGACATTACTCAAGACTATGGTACGCTCGAATTTAGGACTCATTGTCCTGCGTGATGCTACAATCATCGGAAAATGGAGCGCCTCGGATTTACCCTATGATAGACAGCTGAATGTGGATATGGAACATAATAAGGAGCTGATCATAACCTCGCGTGAAGTGCAGGAGAAGCATATAAAGGCTCTTTTATGGATGTTTTTCCCTTTGTTTTTGCTTTGCGTGGTTGATGCGATATCGAAACGGAAAGTAAGTGAAGTTTCTTCGAATGTTGTAAAGTAAAGTATTATAGTTTTTTTATGAAATTGTTTGAATTCCAACCCAAGTTGTTCTCTTGCTTAAAAGGGTACAACAAGACAACCTTCATGTCCGACCTTATGGCCGGTATTATTGTAGGTATTGTGGCCTTGCCGTTGGCCATAGCGTTCGGTATTGCCTCTGGTGTTACACCTGAGAAGGGTATTATTACTGCTATTATTGCCGGCTTGCTCATTTCTGTGTTTGGCGGTAGTAAGGTGCAGATTGGAGGCCCTACAGGAGCTTTTATCGTTATCGTCTTTGGCATCATTGCCGAGTATGGTATCGGAGGACTTACCATCGCCACTTTCATGGCGGGTATCTTCCTTATCTTGATGGGTGTACTTCGTGTAGGTACTATTATTAAGTACATTCCGTACCCTATTATCGTAGGTTTTACGAGTGGTATTGCGTTGACAATCTTTACCACACAGATTAAGGACCTCTTTGGCATGCAGATTGCAGGAGAGATTCCTGCCGACTTTGTAAGCAAGTGGGTGGTATACTTCCAGAATTTCGGGACAATGAATATTTGGCCCCTGCTTATAGGTATTGGTAGTATTCTGATTATCGTATTCACACCGAAGGTTAGCAAGAAACTCCCAGGCTCCCTCATCGCTATCATTGTGATGACTATAGCCGCTCTTCTATTGAAGAAATATGCCGGTATTACTTCTATTGAAACTATCGGTGATCGTTTTACAATCAATCCCGATATGCCTAAGCCTGAGGTGCCCAAAATCACTTGGGAAGTGTTTACCAAGCTGATGTCTCCTGCTCTTGTGATAGCCATGCTCGGTGCTATCGAATCATTGCTTTCTGCTGCTGTAGCCGATGGCGTTATCGGTGACAAGCATGACAGTAATCAGGAACTCATGGGACAGGGTATTGCTAATATGGTGTGCTCACTCTTCGGTGGTATTCCTGCAACTGGTGCCATTGCCCGTACGATGACCAATATCAACAATGGTGGTCGCACCCCTGTCGCAGGTATTATCCATGCTCTCGTGTTGCTACTTATTTATTTCTTCCTTATGCCTTTTGCCAAGTATATTCCTATGGCATGCTTAGCTGGTATCCTCGTGGTTGTATCTTACAATATGAGTGAGTGGCGCAGCTTCAAGGCTATCCTCAAGAACCCCAAGAGTGACATCATCGTATTGCTCGTAACCTTCTTCCTTACAGTGATCTTTGATCTTACAGTCGCTATCGAAGTCGGTATACTTATCGCATGTCTGCTCTTTATGCGTCGTATGACAGAGGTTACCAATGTATCTGTTGAGACGGGTGAGATTGATCTCAGTGCTGGCAGTGATTTGCCTGACAATATAGAGCATCTATCTATCCCTGAACATGTGGAGGTTTACGAAATTAATGGTCCTTACTTTTTTGGTATTGCCAACCGATTCGAAGAGGTTATGAATGATATGGGTACCATCCCTTCGGTGCGTATCATTCGTATGCGTAAGGTTCCTTTTATCGATTCTACGGGTATACACAACCTTACGAATCTTTGTGAAAAGTGCTTGAAGAAGGATATTCGTATTGTACTCTCAGGTGTAAATCCTAAGGTGATGGAGGTTCTTACTAAGTCCGGTTTTGATGAGCTTATAGGCAAAGAAAACATTTGTTCTCATATCACTATCGCTTTGGAACGTGCTCGTGTGTTGGCTGCACAGTTAGAAGTGAAATGAGATCGATTGAAGGATTCTTATAAAAAAGACTGCGGGGGGGTAACCCTCGCAGTCTTTTTTTAGGTAACAATATAGATGTTTACCCAATCTATATATATCCCGCGTTAGTGTCATGCTTGAACCTTTAGGTTGCTGGCCGAAGGGAAAAGCAAGCATCTCGCAAACGTCTCATGCTAAGTCCCGGCGCGGGATTCTTGACTTCACTCCTACGGGCGTCGATCTCCGTTTCAGGATGACATGATCCTTTGGGTGAACGGATATATTATCCCCTTTTTTATATCCTTGTTATTCTGCTTTTAACTTTATGGTTTGTGTGTTTCCATTTGAGTCAGTGACTGAGGCTATGTAAATGCCATGGCTGAGGGTTGAGGTGCTGACTACTGCATAGCCGTCAATAAGCTTGACTGTTGCTCTTGTATGGATTTTTCCCGTGGTGGCATATATTGTTATGTTTGCCCATGTACCATCCATGCTATGTATGTGCAGCATTTGCTCTCGATAAACTAATCGCATCTTGTCCTCTTCAGCAAATTCCGTTTCTATATTTGTGTCTATCTCTGGCTGCTCTAACCAAGTCGCATAGCTGTTTATGGTATTAGCTTTCGCTATGGTTGGGGTATTCATGACATAGACTTCGTTGCTGCCGTCAGGGTAAAGGCCGACAGACTCAGTGCCGAGGTGGGGTTCGTAGTAGAGTGCGTCGCTCCATGTCTTATCTTCTGAAGTAAGCATGATATAGCCGCCCTCTGCAGCTAGTTTGAATGGCGCATGTAGCTGACTAAGATTGGTCAACTTGTCGGCCCAAATGACAAGATAACTGTAGGGCTCTACGATAGTATTAATGCCTTCGTTACGAGCAATTTGAAACTTTGTGGGCTTGTTTAGATTGTCACTTAAATACATTCCCGCAACATCAATGGGCTCTGAAGTAGTATTGAAGAGCTCTATCCAATCGTTCTTCTTGTAATATTCGTTGACGTAGATGCTATTGTCGGCGCTGATCTCATTAATACGTATTGGAAGACTCTTTGTTTCTGTGAGTTCTGTGTCGCTAAGTGGTTCGTATATTGCAGTGAGGCTGAAGTTTCCACTGTTGGGGAGGGTATACTCTGCATCTTCGCATACGATTACAGCTTGTGCACTAGTGTGGGTGAGCTCGATGTCAAAATAGATGTCTGAAGATTTGTTGTCGCAGTTGTGCACCTCTATGGCAATAGTATTGGTACCTCGCTTGAATAGTGATGCATCCAGGATGAGAGACCCTTGATCTGGATTGTCGTTAGCATAGGCCGACGAGTATGTGCTGTAAGAAATCGTACCACTAGGCATTAGATAACGTGCAGCCTCGACTCCGTTGACGTATACAATCATACCATCGTCAACAGTATAATTGAGTTTGAATATATCTTCAGATGTAGGTGTCTTGGTAACTCTAAAACTACTGCGGAAGTAGTAGGTGGGGCGCTTGTTATTACCATCGGTACCATAGTCCAATGTAGTGTTGTAGCCTCTACTATTTGTAGCGTCGCTAGTAAAGTATCCTAAGGGAGCATTACCCTCTTCCCACGAAGTGGTGCTGTAGCTTGTATTATTCCAATCCTTGCCGTCCAAAGAGCCTTGGTCGTAGTATTTCCATGACGAGCCACGTGCAATGAGTGTAGTGCCCTGTCCCACTGCTTTTACGTCGCTCCAGCCTGCAAAGCGATAGCCTGCTTTTGGCTCGGCCTTTAGTGTGATGGGTGCAAAGATGCTACCATTGAATTTACTTGTTGGAATGGGCATTTCATTGAGGAGTAGTACGGCGTTGTCAACATTGGTTGTGATAGTGGCCGATTGCTTCATCTCTTGGTTGAGGTTCAAACGATCATACTCAATAAGTGCATTAATCAAGGTGCCTTGACGATTGGCCAATGCGCTCTTTAGATTATTGGCTGTCCCATAGGGTGAACGACCTTCCAGTGAGAGGGCTGCCGCACGCAGTTCTGCCATTTCGTCGATGATTGCATTGCATCGTTGAGGCTCAAATACACTACCTGCTACAAGACAGTAAGTGTCAATAAACTGCTTGCGGAACGAGTCGTTTTGCAGCATGTTGAGGAAGATGGTGACCAATTCTATCTCTTCGGTAAATCTATCACCCATGTCGTAGATGTAGTCGAAAGTGTGGGTTTGCTTGTTCTCAAAAGTGTAGAAGGGTGATGTGGTTGATAATGTTCCGTCAAGGTCGAAGAGGACAAAGCGGAAACGACCATTTTCAATACGTGGACGGAATCCCTTGATATTGTTCTGTGGCCAATCAGTACCTCCGAGGTATAACTCTACTGCCATGTAGTTGATGTACTCGTCAATGTCTACGAGGTTTCGTATCTCTTCATAAATGTCTTCATCTTCTGCATTTTCGGAAAGTGCGTACCATTCCAAAAAGGCTTCGCGTGTACCCTCCATCTGTACGTATCCCGAGTCTGGACTCATTTCGAACTGGTCCATTTCGTCGGTGTCTATGCCCCAGTTGGCGTAGGCATAATGTTTATTGTTGGGTTCGCGCATATTAAGCATACCCATATATTCCCCATTGATGAAGTGGTGTACGGGCTGCGAGGATTGTCCCTCTATGTCAAGTCCTGAGCGAAGGACAATCTCCTGTAAGGCAAGGTCCTTAATACGAGAACCGGCATCGTTACCTCCATTGCGGATTTGTAGGGTTTTATGTTTTAGATAGGGTTTGTCAGTGAAGAAGGGGTAGTCGATGGAGTTTAGTCCCTCGTATATCTTGCCTGCCTTGAGTTTGAATGAGTGTACGGGGTTTATGTTCCAAGAACGGCTCCATCCTCCACACATGGCAAAGTCGACCTCTTGGTTTATCGCCATGCCGCCCTCGGGGGTGATATATTCGAAGTTTACGGGACGGTCCCAGTCCATATTCCAATTGCAAGGTTTACTCTCTCCATTACCCGTGCGACCATTTGTACCTCTTACATACACGCCGAGCATGTCATCGTAGAGGTTGATGGGGTCGGTGACCACGGAAATGATGGGAAGTTTATAGTCTTTGTCACTGTAGATGTATGAGCGCGTGACAACTTGGCTTGGTAGCATGCCTTCTTGGAAGAGTGCGAAGCGGTAGGTGGCGGTGTTGTCAACATAGAAGACTCCATCTTCACTGATATTGCCATTCGTGAGGCTTGGAGTGGAACCATCGGTGGTGTAGTAGAGTGTAGTTCCTTCAGGAATCTCTACGTTGAAGGTAAAAGGAGCTGTAAACAAGCAAGCATCCTTGTCTACTATGGGCGCCTCAAGTCTCTCTTCGGCAAATATGCTGGTAGCATTGTTAGCACCAGGGGTGGGGAAGGCTGTGTAATTCCATTCTGAACCATTGTCTGTGGTACGGGCATACGATGTTCGGGGAACTGCTACGGGGTAGTCTAAGTTGGTGATGATGTTTCCTTCGGCGTCACTCAAGTAGATGGTGCCACCATCATAGTCGAGTTTGAAATCGATTTGAGATGGGGCGTAGTGGAAATTGTAGTGGTCGAACCATAATACACGGTATCCTTTAGCTGGTATTGCACCTCGGTCTCTTCCTAAATTGTGTTTCGTGGGATTCTCTGCATCGTCACTGATATAGAGGTTGTTGAGGCTTACGGATTGATCTGTTGGGTTGTAAAGTTCTATCCATCCGCCATAGTTGTACGAGGGATCTACGTACATGTCTATATTGCAGGCTTGTACCTCATTGATTACGATGTTCTCGGCTGTGGGGGTCGTCCCTTTAACTAACACTCGGCACGATGCCGTTATGTCGCTTCCGTCTACGGATTGTGCATAGATGGTGGTGGCGCCTTTTTGGTAAGCAGTCACATTACCATGCTCGTCCACATCAGCTATCGATGGATTGCTTGAGTGCCAATCTATGTTTTGTATTGTTGCATTGCTAGGCATGACGGTAGCTTGTAGAGTGGCGCTTTCGCCATCGTTAAGCGAAAGTGAGGTACGTGATAGGGTGATGCCCTCAATCAAGACAAGTCTTCCGAAAAGCTCAAGCTTGAAATTGTCGAACTGGCACCAATTGGCACCTGAAACGTTTTCACAGATGAGCCCAAGGGTAAGCGTGCCATCAGTGACTTCTACCTCTAACGAATTGTTGTACATCCCCTGTTCGAAGCAGTAGTTTGCTGCTTCCATATTGTTGGGAATGTAGCGCCGACTGCCATTGATGGTCACTCTGTCCCATCCTCCAGGATTGTAATTAGAGGTTACTCCCTCTGATGTGCGATTCACTAGAGGCTGCCGTACTTGGTTGGCATAGAGGTATCCCATATCGCTACCTTCGTAGGCGGGGCTATAGAATGACTGTACCGAGAGGCGATACTTGCCATTGGGCACATTTATGGTTTGGTAAATGTTGAACGTTCCATTCCAGAACTCCATGGTGTTGTAGCTTTTGTTTTGTGAATGGGCATTGCTTTCTACCGTCCATCCAGCTGAGGAATTGTTGTCGAATCTCGGACTTTCTATAAAGTAGTCTGTGAGATCTATCCAATTTGCGATGTCCAATCCTTCGCTTGGCCAAACCTCTACTAAACGTTCAGCTTCCGCTGCAGTGATTGCGATAGTGGTTCCATGGCGTGGAGTGAAGATGCTGGTGTTGGCCGAGTTACATACTTTGGTGAAGTTGCTGAGGTCGGTGCTTGTACAGTACTCATACATGCCACTTGTGTAACAGTCGTACATTAGCACCCATTCGTCAGAATCGATTTTTTTGAACACGCCTGAGCCCTCCACGGCGGCAGAAGTCTGCTGCAGGTACTGGTATTCAGGTGTCCACTCTCCGCGCAGAGTCTTGGCGGTGGCTTTCTGAATGCCATTGCCTTGGCCTTCTGTCTTGAAGAACATATGGTACTTGCCGTCGTGCCATACGATGTCGGCATCGATGGTGTTCATGCCGCCGTGATTGTAGAGCACTTGGGGCTCGGTGAGGTCGGTAAAGTCTTCGTTAGCATACGAGTAGTAGGTGATGTAGTTCTTGCCACTTTCGCCGATGGCATAGTATACCATATATTTTCCCTCTTCGGGGTCGTAGATAGTCTGAGGTGCCCACACTTGGGTGAGTTTGTTGCGGTCGAATCGTTCGGGCCATCGGGTGGGGAAGTCAATAGCCGTGTGTGTCCAGTTGATCATGTCAGCCGAGCGGAGCAATACCATTCCGTCGTTAGAACTCCATCCGTCACTTGAGCGCATGTCGGTTACTACCATGTAGAAATAGCCGTCTTCACCGCGTAGGATGTGGGGGTCGCGCACGGCCTGTTTTAGTGCAATGTCGGCCGAGTTGATGATGGGATCGCCATTGTTGAGCGGGGTGTAGTTGTAGCCATCTGTACTGAGGGCGAAGCATATTTGCTCTTGCTTCTGTGCATTTCCGTTGAAGTAGGCAAAGAGGTAGAAGCAAAGAGGTGGCTTGGGGGCTACCGTGATGAGATATGTGTTCGTGACTGATGTGTTGCGGAGTGATATCGTAGCTGTTAGGATGACTTCCGTCTTACTGTTATTCTGTTTTAATAGCTCGCCCTCGTGGCTTAGGATGTCTGGGTGGCTTGATTTCCAACTGATGTCGCTTCCCTTCTTGCCTCGGGTGGGGAGGTAGAGGTTGGTCGTGAGGTTCTCCAAGTGTCCATTGATGGTGAGGTTCATCATGTCGCCATCCACGATGTCGGCGTCGCTCATGTCGTTGGAAGGAACGTACACCACGAACTCTTTCTGCAAGCTGATACTTCCCTTGCTGAAGGTGGCGGTGAGGGTGACGCAAGCTGTGCCACTGCCATAGGCGGGGCGGGTTACGCGGCCTGTGGGGCTGATGGTGCTTTCGTCCGATGATGTCCATGTTACAGTCACTCCGTTCTTGTTGGGGGTGGGGAGGACAATGTCATCGTAGAATCTGTCACCCCCGAGTGTGATCTCGTTCATCAGCTCGGTCACTTGCCATTTCTCCATGCCGCGATTCAGACGGTCGAGATTTTTGGTGAACTCCTCGATATTGATGTCGCTGGCACTATCGTATATGCGGAAATCGTTGTATGCGGCATCTTTCAAGTAGGCATCTCCCACATAGCAAGGGCGGCCAAGAAAATTGTAGGGTGTGGCCCCTATTTTGCTTGGTGTCATAAGCGATCTGCCATCGGCGACAAGTCTTTGGTCGAGGTACAAACTTGCGGATGAACCATCTTGGACGTAGGTCAGTGTATGCCATTGGCCTTTCGGAAATTGGCTGCCCGCCTCTATGGCCTGTTCATCCTCCCAACGGCGTGGACTAATGGCGTACCTCATCCCATTAGCGCCTAAGAATATGCATCCGTTGGCGTTGCCTGCGATGTCTGTTGAGTTAGCGAAAGTGAAGATGAAGTTGCCTGCACCTCCCAATGTTGTTGTGTTGGGTATATATACATTGGTTGTTATAATATACTCCTCAAGAGTGCCTATGACTTCGCCTACCGATGTGCCCATATCGAAATACCCATTATCGGCGCCCAAAGAGAGCGCGGGAAGCCCATCTATAGTGGTTAGCTTGGCTCCATTGTGGAGTGTGCCTGTGTGCATGCCTACCGAGCTGTTGCAGTTTTCAAATGTGTATTGTACTTTGAGCTCGGCATGAACGAACAAACATGCACATAAAAGTAGAAGAGACGATGTGAGGCGTTTCATAGTTGTGTTTTTTCTTTAGATACATTAGAACACAAAGTTACAATAACTTTTGAATTATTGGCTGCACTTTTATGTTTTTCTTATTAATGTAGATGATTTTGTGTAAAATTGTTCAATATGTTTGCCTAACTGATTAAATGATGCTAATTTTGCACATACGTTTTATAACATGTAATATTGTTCATTTGTACTTATGGTTTCGTTACCTGTTGTGTGGATTACAGTTGGGGGAGTGTTGCTCGTGTTGTCGTTGGTAATGGGGGTTCTTTTCGCGCTCAAGTCGCGTGAGGTCGCTACGCTCAAGAAGCAGTGCGAGGATCTTCGCGATACGATGCGTATGATGCGCTACGAAGAGGCCAATTTAGCACGTATGTTGCATACTGCCAACAAATCAACGCCCCAGTCGGAAGTTACTTTGGAGCAAGAGGTGACTACACAAACGGAGTCATTGGTCTCAGCCATCCCCTTTGATGAAAACGACGTAGAGGAACTCGTGTCAGAGGTGTCAGATGAACCTTTACCTATTGTGTCGGCTACCGATGCAGAGGAAAAGGTGGAAACTCCTGCTCTAGATAGTGAATCGGAATGTTGTGAAATACAAGAAGCATTGTTCGCTTCTAAGGACGTAGAGGAGGATATTGAAGAGGAGGTGCTACTAGAGGTTGAAGAGACAAAAGACTCCGCTGAAGATAGTACGGCTTTAATGGAGGAGTTCCAACCAACCACGGTTCAGCCCCACAAACAACCCATCAATGAACGTCGTCCAGCCATTCCTGCAGATCTTTTTGCGGCTTGGTTTGCTGAGAATGATGAGAATGAAACATTGCAAGAGGAAACTCATGTCGTTGCCTCAGCCGAAACAATGGAAGAAACCCATGTCGAAGAGAATGCTAATTTCGAGGGTGTGGTAGTGGAAGACATAAATTCTCAGGAGGTGCTTGCAGTTCACGAAGAAATTCAAGATACTAAGTCAATTCACGAGATAGAACTTAGCAAAGACGATGAGCGTTTCTGTCGCAAGCTTGAGCGTGTTGTAAGTACACGACTGCGCAATCCGAATCTTAATATTGATATCATCGCCGCACAGTTTGGTATAGGTCGTACAAATTTCTATCGCAAAGTGCGCGAACTTACGGGTATGTCGCCTAACGATTATCTGCGGAAGTGTCGTATGGAGCGTGCTGCTGAACTTTTTAACAGCTCTGAGACGACGGTAAGTGAAGTGTGCGTGCAAGTGGGAATCCCTGATGCACAGTACTTCAGCCGTGTCTTTAAGGCGTATTACGGAGTGTCTCCGTCTGTATACAAAGAAAATAATAATCAATAAAATACAATCTATTGTCTATGAAGAAAAAACGAATTTTAGTATCATGGATGGCTGCTCTCTCTCTTGTGGCAGTGACAGCACAAACAGTATGCGTATCGCCTCAACCTCAGCGTATCGTGTGGGGTGACAAGGCTTTCGGTCAACCTAAGGGAGTGATGCTTAAAGGTGCCGATGATGCTGATGCTGATGCTGTAGCCTTGCTCCGTAGTAATTTTGCTGACAGCAAGAAGGGTGTTAGAGTCATCATTGGTGAGCGCGGCGATAAGGCCGTGAAGGCATATGAGAATCAAATCCCCAATAAGGTTGAAGGATATTATATCAGTGTCAGCAAGAAGCAGGTCGTGATTGCTGGTAATGATGAAGCGGGTACTTACTATGGTGTGCAGACCTTCCTTCAGATGGCGTCACAGCCCGAGGTGATGGCTGCTGAGGTGCACGACTGGCCTGATGTGCTTGAACGTGGTGTGGTAGAGGGTTTCTATGGTAATCCTTGGAGTCATACTGACCGTCTCCGCCAGTTCGACTTCTATGGAAAGAACAAACTCAACGTATACATCTATGGTCCCAAGGATGACCCCTACCACCGCAATCAGTGGCGCGAGGCCTATCCCGAGAAGGAGGCTCAGCTCATCAGTGAGTTGGCAAAAGCTGCAGCGCAGAACAAGGTGGATTTCGTATGGGCTATGCATCCCGGTGGTGACATCCAGTGGACTGAAGCCGACCTCAATAGTTCAGTGCAGAAACTCGAGTGGATGTACGACCTTGGTGTACGTGCTTTTGCGATCTTCTTCGACGACATTTTTGGTGCTGAGCAGTCCAAGGGTGCCAAGCAGGCTGAATATATGAATGCCCTCAATCGTGAGTTTGTGCAGAAACACCCCGACGTGGCTCCTCTCATCCTCTGTCCCACACAGTATAATAAAAGCTGGTCTGGCGGTTCATACCTCTCAGATTTGGGAACTACCATGGATAAGGATATTCGCATCATGTGGACCGGCGCTACTGTTGTAGACATGATTAACAAGGTGGATATGGATTGGATTAACGCACAGATCAAGCGCGATGCCTATATTTGGCTCAACTATCCTGTGAACGACTTCTGTATCGACCATATGCTTATGGGTCCCACATATGGAAATGATCTTGACATAGCCGAGCAGTTAAGTGGTTTCGTTTCTAACCCCATGGAGTATGCTGAGGCTTCTAAGGTGTCACTCTATAGTATTGCTGATTACACCTGGAACATGGATGCTTATTCGTCACAAGCATCTTGGGAACAGGCTCTTCTGGTGCTTATGCCTGAGCATGTGGAGGCGTTCCGTGTCTTCTGTCAACACAATGTGGACCTTGGCCCTACTGGCCACGGCCTACGCAGAAAGGGAGAGTCTGCTGCATTCAAAAAGGCAGCGGAGGCATTTGCCTCAGTGATGGAGGCTGGATATAGCGCCGAGGCTGTAGCTGCGATGAAAGAGGAGTTCGAGGGTATGGTCGCTGCTGCTGACGAACTGCTTAGCTCTACCGAAGAGCCCGAACTGCTTGCCGAAATTGCTCCCTGGGTGCAGGTGATGAAGATTATCGGTCAGCGTGGCGAGAAGGTGATGGACCTCTATACCCACCTCAATGCTAGTGACGAGAAGGCATTCATCGCTGTTTACGAAGAACTCGTGTCTCTTGAACAAGCTCAGAAAACCATCATCTCGCGTGGATTTGAAGGTTCTATCAAGAAACCCAATCCCACAGTGGCCAATGAGGTGGTAGCTCCCTTCATCAAGACTTGTACAAAGAGCCTTATCCGCGATTACAAGAAGGCGCACACCTATCGTACCGACGTGTTCCCCGCAGAACTTATCGAAGAGGGACGTTACTACATCAAGGTGAATGGCCGCTGGCTCACCGATGCCAATGCCAACCCCGATCGTACGGGTGACTTCCCCGTGCTTCAGGCTTCAGAGGATGTTATCAATCCTCAACGTCAGGAGTGGAATATTACTATCGACCCCGTCACCGAGCGCTACAAGATTACCAACGCGCAGGATGGTCGCTACATCAACGAAATGGGTAATTTCTGGCGCGATAAAAACAATAACCCTTATGATCCCGCATGGCACTCATTTAACATATACCGTTTGAATGGTAAGTACGCTATTCAGACTGCAGGCAATGCAGGCGGTCGTGTGTGGACTGCTGATGAGGAACGCATCAATCCTACCAATGAGAAGACCATTCGCTATGAGCACTTCATCTTTGAGATTATTCCTGTGGGTGGCGAATCGACTTCTGTTTCCACTTTTGAGCCTGGCGCAGAAGTTTATATCATTGATGCTGCGGGTCGCTATCTCACCAATACTCAAGGCGGCGCTCCCGAGTTTGCAGAAAAGAGAGATGACGATAGCCAGCTTTGGCAGTTCAACCTCGTTGACGAGACTGGTCGTTTCAATTTGGTTAGTGTTGCTGACAGTCGTTATGTAAACGAACTCGGTCGATTCGGCGTTAACGCGTACAATGCGCTTTGGAATACTTATATCCTTCAAGAGAAGGGTGGTGTGTTCTCCATCCGTAATGCAGGCAATGCCGGTAATAGCTATTGGACCATTGATGGTAAGTACCCCTCAACAGGTAATATCCCATGGGCAGAGAGTTTCTTGTTCAAGATTGTGAAGAAGTGAATTTTTGTAGGTAAAAATAATAGTGCAGGCGGCTCCTGGAGCCGCCTGCACTGATAATGTCTTGATGTGAAGAGTGCAAGATAAACTGTTTCTTTGCTTGCTTTGTCGTAGGTACTACAACTTTACCTCTATGCCTGTTGCATATACTCGTTCGGGGTCGAAAAAGGTTACGCAACTATTGATGAGGTGGTGTATGTCTGGTTTGACTTTACCT
The DNA here is from genome assembly GCA_045654565.1 of Bacteroidaceae bacterium. Classification (GTDB taxonomy): domain Bacteria; phylum Bacteroidota; class Bacteroidia; order Bacteroidales; family Bacteroidaceae; genus UBA1189. The sequence continues at coordinate 13,271 of JAZONP010000096.1, read as the reverse complement.
TGGTATACGCACTTCCCATTGACGAGGAGTTTTACTTCCTTGCTGAAGTTCACCATGTCATCTGATAGGTATATCGTGAAGCTGCCCTTTGTGACGGGGCTATAATGCTTATTGTGTTTGATGTGAATGCCCCAATGTGGCTCTCGTTCGATGACCTCATAGGTTACTCGATCTATGGAGAGATTGATGATGTTGTCTGCAATGGTCATCTCGTAACGTGTGCGTTCATTTCCTCCAGTGGTGTCGCGTTCATGTACGGCGATGTTGTAAAATCCCCGACGGTAACTCCCATCCATGGGGAAATCCTCCCATACGAAGTGATGAGGATTTACTACTCGCTTGAAGCGGTTGAGCCATGGTGTCGTAGGGAAATAATCGATGCTATGCCCACGATCGGGGATGAGCTCTATGTGATGTTGATATTCTGTAGGGTAGCACTGCTGAAGACTGTCGAAAAGTTCATGTGTACGCGCAGTGAGCAGATGGCGGGCAAACATATAATCCTTTGCTCCAGTTCGTAGGGTAAATCCTATATGCCCGCAGTTCTCTGCGGGGGCTTCTGTGGGAATCTCGCCTCCTGCCATAGGTCCTGCTCCAGCCAAATAGTCGGCATAGAACGAGGCTAATCGTTGGCTGCCATACCCTCCCTCAGAGATTCCGAAGATATAGACTCTGCGTGCATCAATCTCATCATTGATGAAAGCTTGGCGCAGTAGGCGCTCCCACGCAAACTGTTTACTACGTTGCCACCATCGGTAATATCCTCCTTCGTTAGGTATCTGTGGAATGAAATAGAGTGATGGCCCATCATAGAAACGTGAGCAGAGGAGGTATCCTGTGCTCCATTCATGCTCCTTGGGGCCTGAACCATGTATGTAGAGGTATAGAGGCCATCCCTCAGTTAGTTTTTGGCCTTTGGTGCCGTAATAGTAAGGCATCACCGCATTGGGCTCCAGCTCTTCAGGTAGTGGCCATAGCAGTGTGTCGGTATGTGTGAGTGGACGCAGAGGAGGTAGCTTATCCTCTTTCAGAGCATCGTTTGCTTCGCACCATGCTTCCCAAACAAGTGAACGCTTTTCCTCTACTTCGTTCCAACTAAGCCGCTCGTGGTGGGCATAAGAGATGCCTGCTCCCTGTAGATGTGCAGTGAAATACTCCTTGATCTTTACTGGTTCAGACTGCCCTTGTGCAGATAGGCAAGTTAAAGTTAAGCCTATAGTAAATATACTTTTAAGTTTCATAATTGAACGATTTCTATTATCTTCGCATTTCAGATTACGAAAGTACGAAAAACTGATTAACAAAAAAACTAAAAACTAAAAAACGTATGAATATCGGTGATAAGGCTCCCGAACGCTTGGGGGTGAACGAGAATGGTGAAGAGATCTTGCTTAGTAACTATCGTGGAAGAAAAGTCGTTCTCTACTTTTATCCGAAGGACAATACTTCGGGTTGCACTGCTGAGGCTTGCAGCTTGCGAGATCATTATAGCGAGTTCCGCTCACGGGGGTATGAGGTGATTGGTGTGAGCGTGGATAGTGCGGCCTCGCATCGCAAGTTTATTGATAAGTATTCGCTTCCATTTACTCTAATAGCTGATACCGACAAGGAGTTGGTGCAAGCTATGGGCGTGTGGGGCGAGAAGAGTATGTATGGTCGCAAGTATATGGGCACCTTTCGCACCACCTTTGTGATTGACGAGAATGGTGTCATTGAACAGGTTTTCTTGCCCAAGCAGATTAAGACCTCTACCCATGCCAATCAGCTGTTGGAGTAGGACTGTTTTTAGAATGACTTGCCTGCTGTGAGGAGGATCGAGTAGAGTTCGCTGCCAAGGTGTTCAGACTTGGTCCCTACCCACCACGATGTGCCTCGTCGGCTGTTTGTAGTGCGTATACGGGTACCGAACTCCAGCCCAGTGTATAGCTCTGACTGGTTCATGTCGTATCCGATGCGTGTGCTTACGTAGGGCGTTATGTATTTTGCTCCGAAGTTTATTTGTAAGTTCCCGTAGATGGGGACTATCCAATCGTTTTTGTCGTGTGTGGAGCCAAATCTTATCTGTGTGTTATATCCCACTCCAGCACCGAGGAATAGCCAGTGGTTTATATTGTATCCACCTATTGCGTCTATACCGATACTGTTGGGAATCCCTATCCCCAACTCAACGATACCTGTGGCGCCTCGTGCCGACTCTCTACTAAGCTTTAGCAGTGATGTTCCATGCCGATACATCTTGTAGCTCCCTGAGCAGTAGAAAGGTAATCCGATCAATGCCACTGCTCCGCCTGCTGCACAACCGAGAATAGAGAATACCGGGTATAGTCCACGCGTATCGATGGAACCACTGGGTTTATAGGCGAACCACCCTATGGTGCCGACAGTAATGCTTGTGAGAGCTACTGAAGCACCCGTGAACATCAGTGTCTTTCCAGCATTGACAAGTCCTTCTCCGTGATGCTCTTTAGTAGGTGAGGGGGCGTTTGTTTGCATTGGTATGGTGGTAGAGTACTGGGCAAATGTGGCTTGCGATACAAGGCTCAGTGTAAGCCCTACTAGCATGGCGTGTAGAATGCGTTTCATGGTTTAGCGTGTTTGTTTGGGCGCGAAGATAAGGAAAAACTGCCGAATTTATGCAGGTGAAGCCATAAAAACTTGACTTTCCGTGCAACAGGCAGACCGCTTTTTGGTGTTTTGTGTAAGATGTAGTACCTTTGCGGAATATATATAGATGTATTACTAGTATTGACAGATGAAGAAAAATATAATCTATCAAGGACTGCTATTGTTGCTCCTCTTGGTTGCCGGTATGCCTGTGAAGGCGAGTGAACCTCTCAAGCGTGAATTTCGTGGTGCATGGATACAAGCCGTGAATGGGCAATTTATCGGTATGTCTACGTCTCAGATGCAGCAGACGCTGACCGCTCAGCTCGATGCATTGCAGCGGGCTGGCATCAATGCCATCATCTTTCAAGTGCGCCCTGAAGCCGATGCGCTTTATATGAGTTATTACGAGCCTTGGAGCCGCTATTTGACAGGTGAGCAGGGATTGGCTCCCGATCCTTATTGGGATCCTCTGCAGTGGATGATTGACGAGAGTCATAAGCGTGGTATGGAACTGCATGCATGGATCAACCCTTACCGTGCCAGGACAAAGGGGACCAAGAGTCTTGGGATGAAGCATCCCTACAAGAGCAATCCCGAACGCTTCATTGAATATGATGGAATGCTCATCTTTAATCCTGCTCTGCAGGAGAACCGTGATTACATCTGTACCATTGTGACTGATATTGTGAAGCGTTACGATGTGGACGGACTGCATATAGATGATTATTTCTATCCCTATCCCGTGCCGGGGGTGGAGTTCGATGATGAGCAGTCATTCCTTGCTGACCCTCGTGGGTTTGCAGACAAGGGAGATTGGCGTCGCGACAATGTGAATCTCCTCATAGAGCAGCTGCATCGCACTATCCGGGGAGTGAAGCCTTGGGTGAAGTTCGGCATCTCACCCTTTGGTATCTATCGCAATCAGAAGAGCGACCCCGAAGGAAGTATGACCAACGGCCTGCAGAACTATGATGACCTTTATGCCGACATTCTCTTGTGGATCGACAAAGGTTGGGTTGATTACACCATCCCTCAGCTCTATTGGGAGATTGGTCACAAGGCTGCCGACTATGAAACCCTCGTAGGGTGGTGGGCCGAGCATGCCTCAGGTCGTCCCCTCTTTGTGGGACAGGATGTGATGCGCACCGTGAGGGCCGTCGATGCTGATGACCCATCTAAACATCAGCAAGATCGCAAGATGCAACTACAGCGAAGTTACGCATCTATTGGAGGTAGCTGCCAATGGCCAGCGAGTGCGGTGGCTGAGAATGTTGCTGGTTACGCCACATCACTCGCAGAGGAACATCACCGTTGGCTGGCATTGCAGCCCGAGTTTCCCTTTATCGATGGCGACTCACCTCGAAAGGTTAAGAGAGTGAGTGTGATATGGACCGATGATGGTCCCATACTATGTTGGACAGCGCCCAAGTATGCCGAAGAGATGGATCGCCCCGTGAAGTATGTGGTGTATCGTTTCGTCAAAGGCGAGAAGCAGAATCTTGATGATGCCACCAAAATCGTGGGCTTCACACAGAACACGTTCTTCCCTCTTGCTTATCGCGGTGGCAAGGTGAAATTCACCTACGTAGTGACAGCCCTTGACCGTTTACACAATGAGTCGAAGCCTAGCAAAGCGAAAATAAAGTTATAAACAAAGTTTATTCGCTCGTTTTTATTACTTTTGCAAGTTCAATCAAGAATAGATGACAGCAAGGTCGTGCAGATATATCATAGCATTATTTAGCGTGATGGTGCTATCGCTCGGGACGTTCGCTCAGCGAGCGAGAGGGGGCGGGGTGTCTGCTGTTGCCGACTCTCTTGCGTCCACCATTGCTTCCTCTGCAGCGGAGGCCCCTGCCGTTGTAGCGGCAGATTCAATCCCTGGGGACTCGGTTGCTCAGAAGCGTGACGACTTGGAGGCTCCCGTCATCTATCAGTCCAAGGACTCCATGGTATGGTACAAGAATGGTAATGCCTACCTCTATGGCGAGGGCCAGGTAAACTACCAGAAGATAGAACTTAAAGCCAACGAGATAACCATTGACCTCGAAACCTCTACCGTACATGCCCAAGGAACCACAGACTCTACGGGTGTCACCACAGGTCGGCCTGTTTTTGCAGATGGCAGTACCCCCTACGAGTCCGAGACGATGAGTTATAATTTCAAGTCTCGCAAGGGCCTTATCAACAATGTCACCACTCAGCAGGGAGAGGGCTACATGACGAGCAATACGGTAAAGAAAGGAGCAAGTGATGAGTTCTACATCCGCAATGGTCGTTACACCACATGCGAAGACCATGAGCATCCCCACTTCTACCTGTCGCTTACTCGCGCTAAGATGCGCCCCAACCAGGATATCGTGTTTGGTCCGGCCTACCTTGTAGTGGCCGATGTTCCCCTGCCATTGGCATTGCCTTTCGGCTTCTTCCCCTTTACCAAGGACTACTCATCCGGTTTCATTATGCCCTCCTATGGTGATGAGTTGGAGCGCGGTTTCTACCTTCGTGATGGCGGTTACTACTTTGCCATCAGTGATAAGATAGACCTCAAGCTTACGGGTGAAATCTTTACCAAGGGATCATGGGGAACGAGTGCGATATCTAACTACCGTAAGCGATACAAATATTCGGGTAATGTGAACCTCAGCTACATTGTTACCAAGACAGGTGAGAAGAACATGCCTGATTATTCCGTCTCCAAGAACTTCAAGGTCGTATGGAGCCATCGTCAGGATGCCAAGGCCAATCCCAAACAGAACTTCTCGGCCAGCATTAACTATGCTACCTCAAATTACGAGCGCAACAACCTGTCGAGCATGTACAACCCCAATCTTACGTCGCAGAGCATCCGTACCTCAAGTATGAGTTACTCGCGCAACTTCCCTGACCTTAAACTGAATCTGTCCACTTCGTTCAACATATCTCAGAACATGCGCGACTCCACCTTGTCTCTTACTTTGCCTTCGCTCAACTGGTCGGTTAGTCGTATTTACCCCTTTAAAAGAAAGAAGGCTCGTGGCGAGGAGAAGTGGTACGAGAAGATTTCGCTCACCTATACTGGTTCGCTGAGCAATAGCATCACCGCCAAGGAGAATGAGATCCTTCATCAGAATATCTTCAAGGATTGGCGCAATGGTATCAAGCATTCGATACCCATCAGTGCCACCTTTACGGCATTCAAGTATATCAATATCACTCCCTCGTTCAACTACACCGAACGTTGGTATAGCTACAAGGTAAATCGTGCTTGGGACGAAGAGCGTATGCGTGAGGTGCGCGACACCACCTACGGCTTTAATCGTGTATATAACTACAACCTCTCCGTCAGTGCCAATACCAAGCTCTATGGATTCTACAAACCACTCATAGGTAAGAAGGTGCAGATGATACGTCATGTCTTCACCCCTTCAGTGAGCTATACCTTGACGCCCGACTTTGGCCATTCGAGGTACGGCTATTATAAGTCGTATACCTATACTGACGCCCAGGGCGAGGTTCGCACTGTAGACTACTCACCCTATGCCGGTTCCATTTATGGCGTTCCTAGCAAGGGGCGGTCGGGAAGCATCAGCTTGAGTGTGTCAAACAATGTAGAGATGAAGGTCAACTCGAAGCGCGACTCCACGGGAGTGCGCAAGATAAGCCTCATCGACGAGCTCGGTGGTAGCATCTCCTACAATATGGCCGCCAAGACCAAGCCTTGGAGTAATCTCTCCACCCGTTTGCGCTTAAAGTTGACCAAGAACTATACCTTCAGTCTCAACTCTGTGTGGGCGACCTATGCATACGAGTTCAATGAGAACGGACGTGTCATCGTGGGTGACCGTACAGAGTGGTCGTATGGCCGCTTTGGCCGTTTTCAGGGCATGAGTCAAAACTTCTCCTACACCTTCAATAATGGCACCTGGAAGCAGTGGCAGGAGAAGTTCGACAAACTCTTCAAGCGTGACAAGGGCGAGGAGGACGAGGCCGACTCTGACGCGTCGGACAAAGTCCAGAGTGCTCCCAACAAGAAGGGCAACGACAGCCCGTCGAGTGGCAATAAGGGGGATGTCAAGCTCGACGAAGATGGCTATATGGCGTTCAATATCCCCTGGTCCTTCTCCGTGTCATATGGTGTCACCATGCGTGAGGATACGCAAGCTAAGATTAAGGAGAAGAACATGCGCTACCCCTACAAACTGACGCAGAACATGAACTTCTCGGGCAATATCAAGATATCTAATAAGTGGAACATCAACTTCTCGTCAGGTTGGGACTTCATGGATCATGAATTGACCACTACCACGATGAACATCTCTCGCGATCTCCACTGCTTCAATATGTCGTGTGGTATAGTGTTGAAGCCCTACCGCTCATACAACTTCAGCATCCGCGCCAATTCGGCCATGCTTGCCGATGCGCTCAAGTACGACCAGCGCAGCAGCTCCGGTGGCAATGTGGATTGGTATTAAAGCCAGCGAGCAGGGTTGATAGCTAACAGCTCAACCTACCATTCAATCTCAGCTATTCCGTGTGCTTTGAGGTATTCGTTGGCACGGCTGAAGTGTCTGTTTCCGAAGAATCCGTTATATGCCGACAGGGGAGATGGGTGTGCCGAGGCGAGTACGAGGTGCTTGTCGCGGTCAATGAATGCGCCCTTCTTTTGGGCATAGGCACCCCACAGGATAAATACGAGGTGCTCTCGCTCCTCGGCTAGGTGGCGTATGACAGCATCGGTAAACGTCTCCCATCCCTTGCGCTGGTGGGAACCTGCCTGATGGGCCTGCACGGTAAGTGTTGCATTGAGTAGCAGCACCCCTTGGTTGGCCCAGCGCGTGAGGTCACCATTCGGTGGCAAGGGTTTGCCTATATCGCTGAGTATCTCCTTGAAGATGTTCTGCAATGAAGGTGGGTTGGGTACCCCCTCTGCCACAGAGAAGCACAATCCATGTGCTTGGCCGGGGCCATGATAAGGATCTTGGCCTATGATGACGACCTTCACATCGTCAAAGGGACAATGATCAAACGCATTGAAGATAAGTTTGGCTGGTGGGTATATGGTTTTGCTTGCATACTCAGCGCGAACAAACTCGGTGAGTTTGACGAAATACTCCTTCTCAAACTCCTCCGCCAAGCGTTGTTTCCAGCTTTCTTCAATACGTACGTTCATGGGGCTTTATTTAATGATTAATAGCGTCAAACCGCAGGTTAATTCGCTTCGAACGGTTATAGGGCTACTTTCTAGATGGCAGTTTTTGTTTTCGTGAAGGGCCAATGGCCCAAAGGCCTAAATAAGTGGAATACCCGCCTCGCGGCACTCGGCTCTCATCTCGTCAGACCATATGCTCGACTGAATCTCGCCGATGTGTGCCTTCTTGAGGAAGAGCATGCACAGGCGAGACTGACCAATACCGCCACCGATACACAAGGGTAGGGTATCGTTCAAGATGCGTTGATGGAAATAGAGTTCTTTGCGGTCCTCCTTACCAGTCAGCTTGAGCTGTTGCATCATCACCTCCTTGTTGACGCGGATACCCATCGACGACAGTTCAAACGAACGTCCGAGGAGCTCGTTCCACACGATGATGTCGCCATTCAGACCATTATATCCGTCGCTGTTTGGAGTCGACCAGTCATCATAGTCCGGTGCGCGGTTGTCGTGGGGCTCGCCATTACTCAACTGTCCGCCTATGCCGATGATGAACACCGCCCCATACTTCTTGGCGATGGCATGTTCGCGGTCCTTGGGAGAGAGGTCGGGATACATCTGCAGCAGCTCCTCGGCATGGATGAAGTGTATCTCCTCGGCCAGTGAGGGCTTTAGTTCGGGGTACATCTCATACACCATATATTCAGTGCGCAGCATGGCGGCATAGATGCGCTCCACAATCTTCTTGAGGAACTCTACGTTGCGGTTCTCCTCGCTGATGACACGCTCCCAGTCCCATTGGTCCACATAGAGAGAGTGCAGGTTGCCCAGCTCCTCATCTGCACGTATGGCATTCATGTCAGTGTATATGCCATAGCCTTGCGGGATGCTATACTCAGCCAGGGTGAGTCGTTTCCATTTGGCCAGTGAGTGCACTACCTCGGCACGTGCATCGCCAAGGTCCTTGATGGGGAAGGTCACGGCACGCTCCACGCCATTCAGATCGTCATTGATACCTAGTCCCTGCAATACGAATAGAGGTGCAGTGACGCGGCGCAGACGCAGTTCGGTAGAGAGGTTCTGCTGAAAAAACTCCTTAATCTGTTTGATGGCCAGCTCCGTCTGTTTTAAATCCAAGACGGGTTTATAGCCTTCAGGTTTTATCAAATAACTCATGATGAGTAATTTTTAGCGGTAATTGGCGGCAAGTATTTTCGAGGTTTATCTCAAAAATAGCGAATAATTGTCCGATACGGATTGCCGATTACCAATTATTTACTAATTTTGCGGTCGCAAATGGTTCCGTAGCTTAGCTGAATAGAGCGTCAGATTCCGGTTCTGAAGGTCGTGGGTTTGAATCCCACCGGGATCACCATGAAGCGCGTGGGGTTACCCGCGCGCTTCCTTTATGTATGCGAAGGCTTCTTCACACTTGGCCGAAATCCATGCCCAGTCCTGTGCAGCCACCACCTCTTTGGGGAAGAGGTTGCTTCCCATGCCCACGCAAGTCACGCCAGCCTTTATCCATGCCGTGAGGTTCTCCCTAGTCGGTTCTACGCCGCCAGTCACCATGAGCATCGACCATGGCATAGGAGCTTTCACGTTCTTCACAAACGATGGCCCGCCCACATTGCCTGCGGGGAACACTTTGCAGAGGTCACATCCGCACTCCTGTGCCTGACCGATCTCGCTCACCGAGCCGCAGCCGGGCGTGTAGGGTACGAGGCGTCGGTTACACACCTTGGCCACCTCGGGGTTGAAGAGCGGTCCCACGATGAAGTTGGCCCCCAGCTGGATGTAGAGTGCCGCCGTAGCGGGGTCCACCACCGAGCCTACGCCCATCACCATGTCGGGGCATTCGCGGGCCACCCACTTGTTGAGTTCCCCGAACACCTCATGGGCAAAGTCGCCACGGTTGGTAAACTCGAAGGCGCGCACGCCTCCCTCGTAGCAGGCCTTCACCACCTGCTTGGCTATCTCCACGTCGCTATGGTAGAATACGGGTACCATCGCAGTGCTCTTCATTACCGAGAGCACTTGAATCTTATTGAATCTTGCCATTTCTCCTTCTTATTTATCGTTGTACACGTCCGCTTGCATCACCTCCAGCCAGGGCCTCTACCTCCTCTGCCGACACCATGTTGAAGTCACCGGGGATCGTATGCTTCAGTGCCGATGCTGCCACCGCAAACTCCAGTGCCTCGCCCTGCGTTGCCTTGGTGAGCAAGCCATGGATGATGCCGCCCGAGAAAGAGTCACCACCACCTACGCGGTCGATGATGGGCGAGATATCGTAGTGCTTCGATACGTAAAACTCCTCACCATTGTAAATCATCGCCTTCCAACCATTGTGTGTAGCCGAGTACGACTCGCGCAAGGTCGAGATTACATATTTGAAGCCAAATTCCTGCGCCATCTGCCTGAAGATACCCTTGTATCCTTCGGCATCGGTGTGTCCGGCCTCCACATCGGCTTCGGGCTTGAAGCCGAGGCACAGCTCGGCATCCTCCTCATTGCCGATACACACGTCGACATACTGCATTAGGGGGCGCATGATGCTCTGTGCCTTCTCCTTGGTCCACAGTTTCTTGCGGAAGTTGAGGTCCACAGATACCGTCACGCCATGTCGCTTGGCCGCCTCGCATGCCAGGCGGGTGAGCTCGGCCGCCTTGTCGCTGATGGCCGGTGTGATGCCACTCCAGTGGAACCACTCGGCACCCTCCATGATAGCGTCGAAATCAAAATCCTGAGGGTCAGCCTCTGCGATTGACGAGCCTGCGCGGTCATAGATTACCTTGCTGGGGCGCATTGATGCACCCGTCTCTAGGTAATAGATACCCACGCGATTACCTCCGCGTGCTATATGCTCGGTCTTCACCCCGAAGCGGCGCAGCGCGTTCACCGCCGCCTGCCCGATCTCATGCTTGGGCAACTTGGTTACGTAGTAGGCGTCGTGTCCATAATTGGCACAGCTCACAGCCACATTGGCCTCGCCACCGCCATAGACAGCGTCAAACACATCGGTCTGCACGAAACGTGACTGCCCGGGAGTGGACAGACGGAGCATAATCTCTCCTAAAGTTACAATTTTTGCCATGTTATATATAAGTATGTTCGTTTCTTCACGATTTATCGCAAAGTTAATTATTTGCGAGTTAATAATCTGTTTTTTGAGACAAAATCTTTCGTTTCTCCCCAAGAATATGTAATTTCGCACACAAAACGAAGGTCAATCCCATACAATTATGCAGACTATACTCAAGCATTTCCCCAATCTCACCGAGCGTCAGATCGAACAGTTCGCAGCGCTTTACGACCTGTACACCGACTGGAACTCGAAGATCAACGTTATCTCACGCAAAGACATCGAGAACCTCTACGAGCATCATGTGCTCCACTCATTGGGCATTGCCAAGGTGATACGTTTCACCCCTGGAAGTCGCGTGCTCGATATCGGCACTGGTGGTGGCTTCCCTGGCATCCCCCTGGCCATCATGTTTCCTGAGGTTCACTTCCACCTTGTCGACAGCATCGGAAAGAAGATACGCGTGGCCACTGAGGTGGCGCAGAGCATCGGGTTGGAGAATGTGACCTTCCGCCATGGCCGCTGCGAGGAGGAGAAAGGGCTCTTCGACTTTGCTGTAAGCCGTGCCGTGATGCCCCTTGAGGACCTGCTCAAGATTTGCCGTAAGAATATCTCTAAGGAGCAGCGTAATAGCTATCCCAACGGTCTCATCTGTCTCAAGGGCGGTGAGCTGCAGCACGAGACACGTGCCTATAAGCATATCGTGGAGATGACCAACCTGAAAGACTATTTCCGTGAGCCCTATTTTGCAGAGAAGAAGGTGGTGTATGTTACCATCAAATAACTTCGTGTTACAGAAGTTCAAGGACTTGCGATAATGTATAGATGATGGCGTCGGCACACGAGGTGACGGTGCTGTCTTCTTTTTTATCCCATCCCTTCCCCTTGAGCCATGCGGTGCGGCATCCAAGGTTATGGGAGGGAATGATGTCCTTGCTGTATGAATCGCCCACAACGAGTACCTCGTGTGGCTGTAGGCCGAGAACGCTGATCCCCAGTGCAAATATTTGTGGGTCGGGTTTGCGTATGCCTACTACGGCAGACTCTATGATGTCCTGGAAATAACTGTCGATGCCATACGAACGCAATACGGAATGTATGTTGCCGTAAAAATTGGAAACTAAGACCAAAGGATAGCGGGCAGACAGTGTTTCAATCACCTCTCGTGTTTGTTCCATGTTTGTATGAACATAGGTGTCGCAGTCAGTGGCGATGAGTGAGCTTGTATCTTGAAGTATAGAATGCGAAAGCTCGGGCATCAATTGTGTGAGTTGTATCTCAACCTTTTTCTGTAGCATTGCAAGAAAATCATCTGTAGGCTCTATTACACGATGGGTGGCGAGATGGCGCTCGGTGTAGACATAGGCCTCTCGCAATAGCTCTTCGCTTACCAGGGGAAGGTGCTTGGCGTAGACCTGGCGAAAGATGTGAAACCAATGCATACCATTCGTGTCGAGCGTGCCTCCATAATCAAAGATGAAACCTTTAATATTATTCATGTGTTTCTATTCTTTTTTTACCTTTATCAATATGAGCCCGATAATAATCCAGCAGAGCTCACGCAAGCGGCATAAGATGCCAGTAAAAAGGCCGTAGCTTGCTGTGAGGTGTAATCGCTCTGAGACAAGAGCGATACTCCCTTCGCGTGCTCCGATTTGCATGGGCATAAAGAACAATAGATTGCTGAAGAGCGACGAGAATGCCATAATGAGTATGCTATCCACTATCGTGACCTCCGGAGTGAGTATGCGCATCAATACATATATCTCCAAACTACTGGCGATGCGTGCCAATAATTCTAATCCCAATGAGATGTAGAAGGTGCTCTTGCGTTGGGCATGCAGGGCCGCTATCTGAGCGTCGACGCGTAGGAGGGCTTCGGCATGTTGTTCATAAAAGTATTGGGACCAACGTTTTACGTAGGGAATGTGTGCGAGTATGCAAAACACCTTCACCACTAATCCGTTGCGGTAACCTTTCATAAAAAAGTAGATGACGAGCATACATACTCCTGCTATTGTGCTCAGGAGGACTCCCAATACCCAATCTATGGGGTATGCGACAACGAAAAGTGCTACCCCTAATAACCAAAACCAAAAGTGGGAGAATACATGCATCATCGAATAGAGAATGACGGATGAGGCAGCTTTAGAACGTCCTACATATGGGGTCAACTCCATTATACGATAGGGCTCACCGCCAAGCAAGCCCAGTGGGGTGACATAGTTGAGTACATAGCCGGAAATGGTAAGTCTATATGTGTAAAGTAATGGTACACGTGTGTGCTCTTTATCATTGATTATCAATTGCCATGAGACGGCGTTTATCAGATAGATTACTGCCCATAATGCAATGTTTAAGGGAAGGCAATAGCCCGTATGATGTACATGAATCCATATCTCGCTCCACGACATTTCGAGCGAGCAGAGCATCACGGCTAATAGAGCG
>JAZONP010000095.1:0-2471 GCA_045654565.1 Bacteroidaceae bacterium | reverse complement strand
AATGCGTATTCCCTGCAAAGTAAAAAGACCAACAAGTAATATGATGAAAGTAAAGAGATCAAAGCACGTCGTGCACCATAGTGATGGGTACACTCCCGTCGTGCGCTGCACGCTGAATCGCCGTCACAAAGTGTCGGGTTCCCGAAGAGAGGAGTCGTGGTGTACGGGAGTATCGGTAGCCTTCCCGCAGAAGGTGGACATCGAGCAGATGGCACACGACATCAGTCACGCTACCACCGCCACGCCTACCGATGTGAAACTCGTGTGGGATGCTCTGCGCACGGCCATCACCGACGCCCTGTGCGAGGGACACCGCGTGCAGCTCGACGGATTGGGATCGCTCACGATGGAGCTGAGCAACCATACCGGTCCCACACCGCCCACAGGCAAGGATGTACAGATTAGCGGCATCCGCTTTCGCCCCGACAAGCACCTGCTCGACCGTCTGGCTGATGTCAAGTTCAAGGTCGAAGGCAAGGTGAAGGAGCCTCTCGCAGCGCCCGAGCTGGCCGATGCGCTCTACGAGTACTTCGAGACACACGACGACATCAGCGTTCGCGAGTTTGCCCGCATCAGCCACTATGCCCCGAGCACCGCATACAAGAAGTTGGGCGAATATGTGGCCTATGGAGAGATGGAGCGCGTACCCCGCATCAGCGGCTGCTTCCGCCCCACACCGGGTCACTTCGGACGGGAAGAATGGCGAGAATGATGTAACAATCGGTATCCGAAAGCCATTGTACACAAACAATAGCATAATCCGCTGACCGACACACCAGTTAGCTCGAAGAATTGTACACAAATTTGTCCATAAAAAGGCAAGTCTCATACCACCTTCGTTGGTCACACATTTGTCACAGATTTGTCACGCCTTTTTTGGGGTATATCGCCTCAGTCATACTATCTTTGCCATTGAAAAACCGAAAATTGGCTCCAACTATTCATAATGTAAAAATTTATCACTATCTTCGCACGATATTATGGGTAAGTATATACAAACACTAAACTCTAAACAATAACAATCTATCATGAAAAGATTCTTTTCCCTGATCGCAGCAGGTGCAGCCTGCATGCACTTGGCGGCACAATCGCCCGCCCTCGAAGGTTTCCTTTATGGTAATCAAGCCGCACCCACCGGCAAGGAGTGGGAGTCAGTAGAGGAGTTGTCGCTCAACAAGGAGCAGCCGCACGCCTACTTCTTCTCGTTCGAGAACGTGGAGAGCGCCCGCAAGTTCCTCCCCGAGAACAGCCAGTACTGGCAGTCACTGAACGGCACATGGAAGTTCCACTGGGCACCCAACCCCGACGAGCGTCCTGCCGACTTCTTCACCCCCGGCTATGACGCTTCGGCTTGGGACGACCTCGCCGTGCCCTCATCATGGAACATCGCCGGTATCCAGAAGGATGGCACACAGAAGTATGGTACCCCCATCTATGTGAACCAACCCGTAATCTTCCAGCACCGCGTAGCTGTGGGCGACTGGAAGGGTGGTGTGATGCGTACACCTCCCACACATTGGACCACCTATAACCACCGCAACGAGGTGGGCTCATACCTCCGTACATTCGAGGTGCCCGCATCGTGGGATGGCCGCGAGGTGTTCATCACCTTCGACGGTGTGGACTCATTCTTCTACCTCTGGATCAATGGCCACTACGTAGGTTTCTCAAAGAACTCACGCAACGCTGCTGAGTTCAACATCACCCAGTACCTCCAGGAGGGTGAGAACACCGTAGCCGTTGAGGTATACCGCTCGTCAGACGGTTCGTTCCTCGAGGCACAGGATATGTTCCGCCTGCCCGGTATCTTCCGCACCGTGGCACTCCACAGCCGTCCCCAGGTGCGCGTTCGCGACCTCGTGGTGAAGCCCGATCTCGACGAGAACTACCGTGATGGTATGCTTAACATTACTGCAGAGCTTACCAATGCTTCAAAGAAGAACGTGAAAGGCTTGCAGATGCGTTACTCGCTCTATCGTCACGAACTTTACGACGACAACAATACTTTGGCTGCGACATATAGCATCAACCGCACTGCCGATTTGGCAAAGTTGGGCGGTAAGGGCGTACTCTCTGCTTCATTCTCAGTGAGCGAGCCCAACTTGTGGACCGCTGAGGCTCCCTACCGATACACCCTCGTAGCTGAGTTGCTCAACAAGAAGGGTAAGGTACTCGAGACCGTATCTACCATCGTGGGCTTCCGCGAGGTGGAGATCAAGGACACCAAGGCCGAGGACGATGAGTTTGGCCTCGCTGGTCGCTACTACTTCATCAACGGCAAGAACGTGAAGCTCAAGGGTGTGAACCGTCACGAGAGCCATCCCGCAGTAGGTCACGCCATCACTCGCGAGATGCAGGAGGAAGAGGTGATGCTGATGAAGCGCGCCAACATCAACCACGTGCGCAACTCACACTATCCCTGCGACCCCTACTGGTACTTCCTCTGCGACAAGTATGGTATCTACCTCGAG
>JAZONP010000094.1:0-1939 GCA_045654565.1 Bacteroidaceae bacterium | reverse complement strand
TTGTATGTGACGGCCGATGATTTCTATTTCACCACACATCGGCTCGAAGAGCTTGCCCATCAGTTTATGTTGCAAGGGGGCAAACATCTTTATATTGATGAAATTCACAAATACAAAGGTTGGTCCACGGAGATAAAGAACATATACGACAAGATGCCCGACCTGCATGTGGTATATAGTGGCTCCTCTATTTTGGATTTGGAAAAGGGAGGAGCTGACCTCAGCCGTCGAAAACTGGAATATGTGCTTCCGGGATTAAGCTTCCGCGAATATCTCAACATCTCGCAGGGATGGAACCTCCCTCGCTGCACCTTGGAGGAGATCGTGGCAGGCAAGGTCGATTTCCCTTATACTCAAGAACGGCCATTACCCTTGTTTGCTCAGTATCTGCGCGAAGGGTACTATCCCTTTTTCCGTGAGGGCAACTATTCCATGCGTCTGAATGGTGTCATCAAGCAGATCGTAGAAGATGACATCCCAAAGTTTGCAGAGATAGAGGTGGCTTCGGCCCAGAAGCTCAAGAAACTCCTCTATGTGTTGGCGCAAAGCGTACCCTTCAAACCTAACTACTCCAAGCTGGAGCGCGACTTGGATATATCAAGAAACACCTTGCCCCAATATATGCTCTACCTTGAGAAGGCTGGTCTTATAGGTGTGCTCCGCGAGAAGGCCTCAGGCGTGAAGTTGCTGGAGAAGATTGAAAAGATCTACTTGAACAATCCCAATGAAGCGTATGTGCTATCAGAAAAGACGCCCGATATCGGCACTATCCGTGAGACTATCTTCTTCGCGTGGCTGCGTGTTGGACATTTCATCTCTTCGTCTGCTGTCTCTGATTTTGAGGTCGATGGCCTGACTTTCGAGATTGGTGGAAAGAACAAGGGGAAGAAGCAATTATCCACTCTCCCCATAGATAAGGGTTTCGTTGTCAAAGACGATATAGAATATGTGTATCACAACTCCATCCCCTTGTGGATGTTTGGATTTGTGTATTGAACTGTTTTCTGACACTCAAGGATGCATTTCATACACCAACTCCACCATTTCATACAGCCGAGCACGAAATGCTTGGCTGTATTGTTTCGTCGCAGTACCTTTGTGACGAAATGAAAACAAAACCATATGAAACGAATCCTATCACGCATACTCTTGGCTCTCGTGGCCATCGTAGTCCTCGGGATGCTCATCCCACAGAACCTGAAGATGCCCGTCGTGGGGGCCGACAGCAACAGTTACAATCACGAGACTTTCTGGTACGTAGGGTGTGGAACCTCCATCGTGCACAAGGGCATCGATGTGTTTGCCCGTCGAGGCACGCGGGTCAACTCCGCTACCATAGGCATCGTGCTCCTCACGGCCGAGTATGGCAAGGGCGGTAAGTTTGTCCTTGTGCTTGGCCCCAAGTGGCGACTCCACTACTATGCTCACCTCGATGAGATCACCACCAGGCCCCTCGCTCTCGTGGGTCACAACACACAGATTGGCACCGTGGGCAACACAGGCAATGCCGTCACCACACCCGCTCACCTGCACTATGGCATCGGGACCCTCATTCCCTATCCTTGGCGCATCGACGATGCTCCGCTGGGACACCAAAAAGCGTTCTATCTGAATCCGATAGATTATCTGAAGGAATAGGTAACCGTATAAACTGAGAGAGTATAAGAAAGGGCACTAATAAGGTCCTTCCCCTTTTTCTATGCAAGGTGTCGGTAGCCTGGCATAATCACCTGATTTTATATAGGATAACCACCGATACCCCGTGTCGGTGGGGTATCGGTGGTGTTATGTGGCACTTTCTGACTTTTCCATAAGGGCGGGCAACCGCTCTTCTTCGTCGCTTTTGTCTTTTTCATAATTTTTACAAAGGTTTTGGATTAATTGACGGCGACCATTCGCGCGAATGGTCGCGTGCATTCGCGTGTATGGTCGCGAACAT
>JAZONP010000093.1:0-4809 GCA_045654565.1 Bacteroidaceae bacterium | reverse complement strand
CTGACTTCATTTATTCATAAATAGTGAAAATAATAGCAAATTTATTTGGATATATCCTATATTTCTGCGTGAGACTAACAAATTGATTCTCTGAGAATAGTGAATATAATCCTCATGGATATTTCTGATGCGTCTGCCCTGTGTTGGTGGACAACTGCTATATTATCTCCAAAATGAATGAGTGGCAGTGCATCTCTGCTACTGCCACTCTTTTTATATCCTAACTCTCTTTGCAGAGAGGAGGTTATGTCTTTAGTCGAGGCCCTCGATCTGTCCGTTCACAAGGTCGATGTTCAGTGCTGCTGGCTCTTTGGGGAGTCCGGGCATACGCATGATGTCGCCCGAAACAACTACCAACATTTCTGCACCGGCATTGATGACGATGTCCTGTACGTTGAAGCCAAAGCCCTCGGGGGCACCATACTTCTTGGCATCGGTAGAGAAGGAGTACTGTGTCTTGGCAATACAGATGGGGAAGTGGGTGTAGCCGAGTTCGGCGATCATGGCGAGCTTCTTCTTTGCAGCTGCGCTCAGAGTCACCGAAGCGGCTCCATAGAGGTTCTTGGCTACCTTGTTGATCTTCTCCTCTACGCTGTCCTCATCATTGTAGGCAAACTGGAGGTCGGTAGAGGGGCTCTTCTCGATGGTCTCTACCACGAGGCGAGCCAGGTCTACTGCTCCTTCACCGCCAAGGGCATAGGCATTGTTGATTTCACAGCCTACGCCAAGCTCTGCACAGTGTTGGCGAACGTAGTTCATCTCCTCGTCGGTGTCGCCATTGTACTTGTTGAATACAACCACTACGGTCTGACCGAATGATTGGAGGTTGCGCAAATGCTTGTCGAGATTGACCATACCAGCCTTCAACGCTTCGAGGTTAGGCTCTGCTACCTGGTCTTGGGGTACACCTCCATGCATCTTGAGGGCACGGGCAGTGGCAACAAGCACGGTGAGCTTGGGGTTAAGTCCAGCCTTGCGGCACTTGATGTCGTAGAACTTCTCTGCTCCAAGGTCGGGACCGAAGCCTGCTTCGGTGATCACGTAGTCAGAGCAGGTCATGGCGAGCTTGGTGGCGAGCACGGAGTTGCATCCATGGGCGATATTGGCGAAGGGGCCGCCATGTACGAGAGCGGGGGTGTTCTCTGTAGTCTGTACGAGGTTGGGTGAGATGGCGTCCTTGAGCAGTACGGTGATGGCACCAGCTACACCAAGGTCTTTCACGGTGAAGGGCTTGCCCTCGTAGGTGAAGCCGAGGAGGATGTTCTCTATGCGGCGACGGAGGTCGGCCTCATCCTTTGCCAAGCAGAGGATGGCCATAATCTCTGACGCGGGAGTGATGTCGAAACCTGTTTCTTGGGCAAAGCCATTGGTCTTGGGGCCGAGACCGGTAACGACGTAGCGCAGCGTGCGGTCGTTGACGTCGAGCACGCGGCGCCACAGTACCTCCTTGAGACCGATACCCTTATCGCGGTTCTGGTACATATAGTTGTCGAGTAGGGCGGCAATCATGTTGTTGGCTGAGGTGATTGCGTGGAAGTCACCTGTGAAGTGGAGGTTGATCTTCTCCATAGGCAATACCTGGGTGTAGCCACCACCTGCCGCGCCACCCTTCATGCCGAAGCAAGGACCGAGAGAGGGCTCGCGTAGAGCAACAATGGCTTTCTTGCCAATCTTGTTGAGACCGAGGGTGAGACCGATGGATACGGTGGTCTTACCGATACCAGCCTTGGTCGGTGTGATGGCTGTGACGAGGATGAGGTTGCTCTTCTTAGCTTTCTCTTCATCAATAAGGTGCTCGTCAACCTTGGCCATGTGGCGGCCATAAGGGATTACACTGTCGGCAGGGATGCCAGCTTCCTTAGCGATTTGCTCGATATTCACCAATGGGGTGTTGCGAGCGATTTCGATGTCTGTCTTCATAGAGATATAACGATATGTGTCAATTGCGTATATACATTACAAAGTTAGGATAAACTGAGAAAAATGCCAAATTTATCTGGGTGTTTAGTCGTTTTAGCAGTTTTTTGCAATTAAAAAGTGCTTTTTGTGTGTTTATATCACAAGTTATCCGTAACTTTGCAGTTCAAAATATAAATGTGCCTAATTGTAAGATGAAGAAACTATTCATACTTTTGCTTCCCTTGCTTCTCCTGGCTGGCTGTACGCAGTTTGCCAAAGTGCAGAAGTCTATGGACTATAGTTACAAGTATGAGTTGGGTAAAGCCTACTACATGGAGGGTGAGTATAGTCAGGCGAGTTCGTTGCTCGAGACTGTGTTGGCCTTTATGAAAGGTACTACCCAAGCGGAGGAGTCACTCTATATGCTTGCGATGTGTTACTATGAGATGGGGGATTATGTGACGGCCTCACACTATCTGACGACCTATTTCAATACCTATCCGCATGGTGTGTATGCCGAGAAGGCTCGCTTCATGTCTGCCAAGGCTTTGTATCTCGATACGCCTGACCCACGTCTCGACCAGACAAGTACGATCAAGGCTATTGGAGAGATACAGGTGTTTATGGAGTATTATCCCTACTCGGAGTATAAGGACCAAGCTCATGACATGCTCTATGAGTTGCATGACCGTCTGGTGGAGAAGGAGTATCGTGCAGCGCAGTTGTACTATGACCTGGGAAATTATATGGGTAACAACTATCAGGCTTGTATCATAACTGCACAAAATGCGCTGAATGATTACCCTTATACAAAACTCCGCGAGGAACTCTCTATGTTGATTTTACGTGCACGCTATAGTATGGCCAAAGAGAGTGTACAGGAGAAGATGATTGATCGTTATCGTGATACGGTGGACGAGTATTATGCCTTCAAGAATGAGTACCCCGAAAGTAAATTCATGAAAGAAGCTGACAAGATTTATCGCGAAACACAAAAAGTACTGAAGAATAAATAATATAAAATAGAATAAGAAATTATGGACTACAAGAAAAGTAATGCTCCTACCAACACGGTGACTCGTGATATGCAGGACTTTAGAGACAAGACTGGTAATGTGTACGAATCAATTGCTATCATGGGTAAGCGTGCCAACCAAATCGCAGTGGAGATTAAGGACGAGTTGAAGAAGAAACTTGACGAGTTCAGCTCATCACAAGATAACCTTGAGGAGGTATTTGAGAACCGTGAGCAGATTGAAATTTCTCGTTTCTATGAGCGCTTGCCCAAGCCTACCCTCATCGCTGCGCAGGAGTTCTCTGAGGATCAAGTGTACTTCCGTAATCCGCTGAAAGAGAATAAGTCTGAGGAACTTTAAGAATTGACCTGTCTTTAGGCAAGCAATGGGCTCTCCCATAAAGACTGCTGTCAGTATGTGTTGTCATTCTGAACGCAGTGAAGAATCTCTGCGAATCGAATGAGTGAGATACTTCGCTGCGCTCAGGATGACAAACTTTTTAGAATAGTACTATATAACGTTAAACTGATAATTATGAAATTCTATATCCATCATTTATATCTGCTGTTGTCTGTAGTGGCCCTCATCGTTTGTATGTGTACTCCTGCGCTCGTAACTTTTGTGTATCAGGATATGTCATCGGTCGAGATGAGTAACTTTGCGTTGCATAACCTGTCTGTGGCGCAGCCCGAAGGTAGCTCATCGGCTGCTTCATGCGCTTTAGGTATATTGCTTATCGTGTCAGCCTTAGTGAGCGCTTTCACGATGTTTGTTTGCCTCTTCCAGAACTTCTCGTTGCAGAAGCGAAGCGCAATCTTCAATTGCTGTGTCTTGGCTGGATACTATATTGTGATGTTGGCGTTTGTGCTGATCTTGCGTGGCGATGAACGCTCAGTTGCAATCAGCTGGCAGCTTTGCTTGCCTCTGATTGCACTCATACTTGCTATGATGAGCTTCTCTTCTATCCGCCATACGGAAGCAAAGATGTTGGCCCGTGCAAATAACTTCCGTCTGCGTGACTAAGGATGTAATGCTGACCAGCATTGTTGCGGATTCACAGTGTGACCTAAATTTGGAAATTCTGACTAATTCATCCTTTCTAAAAAAGAAATAATCATGACTTTCGGCACTTTTAATTTACAGGAGTTTGTCAGCGCATTCATTATTCTGTTTGCGGTCATTGATGCGGTGGGTTCTACGCCCATTATCATTTCATTGCGTGAGAGTGGTAAGACAGTCAAGGCTATGAAGGCGACTTGGATGTCTACGCTTTTACTTGTTGCCTTCTTCTATGTGGGCGATGTAATGTTGCAACTATTTCATGTAGACATCGCTTCGTTTGCTGTGGCAGGTTCGCTCGTAATCTTCTTGATGGCCATCGAGATGCTCCTTGATGTGGAGATCTTCAAGTTTAAGGGTCCGTCAAATGAGGCAACTCTCGTGCCACTCGTGTTTCCCTTGATTGCTGGTGCAGGCTCGTTCACCACGCTACTCTCTTTGCGTGCAGAGTATGCTGACATTAATATCCTGCTTGCTCTGTTGGCCAATATGGGCTTTGTGTTCTTCGTGTTGACGATGACTGATAAGGTACAGTATTGGATGGGTAAGGGTGGCGTATATGTTGTGCGCAAATTCTTTGGTGTTATCCTCATCGCTGTGGCGGTGCGCCTGTTTACCGACAATATTGCCGAACTGATTCTCGATATCAGTGCGAAAACAGCTCAGTAGGGCAGTGAATAGTATAAAAAATATCGATGTTTACCCAAAACTTTATTTTGTCATTCTGAACGCAGTGAAGAATCTCGCAAATGTCTCTTGCCAAGTCCCAGCGCGGGATTGCCTTACGGCGACCTAAAGGTTATTTCGCGTTGCTCAGAATGACAGAGACCTCTGG
>JAZONP010000092.1:0-13626 GCA_045654565.1 Bacteroidaceae bacterium | reverse complement strand
CAAGGTCTACGGAGAGTTCAAACTCTACAGTAATGTTACACGAACCCTGCTGGCTCACACTGGTGAGCGAGCGGATGCCGGGAATACCGTTGATATTCTGCTCCAGCGGCTCGGTAATCTGGTTCTCTATGACATCGGCATTGGCACCAGGATAGGAGCACGACACCGAGATAATGGGGTTATCCACCGAGGGATATTCGCGCACGCCAAGGCTCATATAACCAATCGCACCGAAGAGCACGATGATGAGCGTAAACACGGTGGCTAGCACCGGGCGGCGTATACTAAGTTCTGATATATTCATAATGGTTCAAAATGGGGACCCTCCCCAACCCCTCCCTCTATGGAGGGGCTTTGCAAACATCGCGATAGAAAAGAGTAGTACTGTCTGCAGCAGAAGGTCTTTATTTACTTAATTAGTATTACATCGGTCACCTCCCCATAGAGGGGGAGGCAGGGAGGGGGTCCTCATTTGACTGCGTCCAGCACCACCTTCTGTCCCTCGCGTAGCTGCATGGTACCAGTCGTGATGACAGTGTCGCCCACTTCGAGGCCCTGCACCACCTGCACCAATGCATCGTTGCGGATACCCTTGGTAATGATAACAGACTCAGCCTTGCCCCCACGATAGAGGAACACCTTGTCGTGACCCATCTCCGAGATGATGGCCTCGCTCGGTACGGCGATGGCATCGGGATACTCACGAGTGAGGAGGTTGACGTTGACATAACGTCCCGGCATGAGCGAGCCGTCGGCATTGTCATAGAGTGCACGCACGGTGAAGGTGCGTGTGAGCATGTCGACGCGTGAGTCGGTGGCATACACCTTGGCTGAACGCTCCTCGAGGTCACCCTCTACGGTGAAGTTGAGACGAGCACCAGCCTTGAGCACACCCGAGTAGCGCTCGGGCACCGAGAACTCAATCTTCAAGGGATTCATCTTGGTGAGCTTCACGATAGGCGTTGTGGGCGACACGTAGGCACCGAGACTCACCTCACGCAATCCGAGCACACCATCAAATGGTGCACGTAACTCGCGCTGGGCGATATTGGCCTTCACGCGGTCAATCTCAGCGTGAAGTCCAGCAAGGTTGGCCTGCGCCTCCTGAAAGGCCTCCTCACTGACCGCCTCTTTCTCGAGCAAAGCATTCTGACGATACATGCGGTCTTGGAAGAGCTTGAGCTGTGCCTCCTGCTTGCGCAGTTCGGCCTGTTGGGGCTCGTCATTGATTTTGGCGAGCAGGTCACCCTTGCGCACATAGGCACCCTCTTGGAAGAGGATTTCTGTCACCTTACCCGATGTCTCGAAAGCGAGGCTAACCTCCTCATCGGGCATCACGTTACCGCTGATGAAGAGTTCGTCGGCCAAGAGCACCTTGTCGAGCACCACAGCCTGCACGTTGAGCGTGCGTCCCAACTTGGGAGCCTGCGGCTGCTTCACTACCTCATCTTTCAGTTCCTCGTTCACCCGAGGCATAAATGCACGCATGCCCAACCATACTGCCAGGCCCGCACCCACGACGCCCACTAGCGTCCATTTCAGTGTTTTATTCATGTGTTATCTCGTTTTGTTTATTTCTATGATTGACAGACCACAAAGTTAATTAAAAGTTTATTTTTAATAAAAAAAGTATCAAGAAACTTCTTACGATTCTGAACAAAAACTTTGCAGCATTCCTCTGAAAGTACCATAAATTGTGATTTTGAATTTGAGCACCATCAAAACACGCACTTCGAGGTGTACCTCAAAATTGGGTTGGCGACAATTACTGCCGTGCACAAATATAGGGCAGACATCACTGCCTGCCCTATGACTATATCATTCTTTTATGTTAATCAGACCAAAGGTCACCCCAACGGCCACGACGCTTGTTGGAGAGCTGATCCTTTGAATCTAACTCTTCGTCATATTCTCCGACATTACTACCTATATACATGAGGATATCGGAAACGAACTCTACAACCTCCATCGAAGGAGCAATATATTCTTTCTTATCCATAGCAGACACCATCTTTCTTTTACTTAACAACTTTCTTACCATTTACAATGTAAACACCCTTTGTCATATAGGGCACACGGCGACCCTGAAGGTCGTAAATCTCAGTTTCCGTAGAGTCATCCACTGCGGCATCGATACTTGTCGCCTCATCTCGACCAGCAACAAAGAAGCGATAGCCTGCAGCACCAGTAGTTATACTCTTCGGATTGGGGAGCCAGGCGCGGTGGGCATTGTTCTGGAAATAGTTTACTCCGCCAACATTTGCATCGTCCATCTTGACTTTGTACATACCTACCCCCTTCGAGCCATTAGCCAAGATGTAGTGTATATAACCATTCTTTTCAGGGATATATGTCGTAGCATGACGACCATCAAGAAGGTTTTCAATATCACCATCTTTGCTATATGTATCTCGCTTGGCCACATCAGATACCAAATTGGGGTCGTAGTTGATTTGGAAATAGTAAACTCCCTCCTCGGCATGAAGCACAACAGGAAGACCTGCAGGAATCCTTCCACCTTGCAGTTCCCTCAATTTGAGCACTCGCTCACCACCAGGATTAGTAACCTCATCATAAAGCACGTAAGCTGTAACTCCATTAGGAATTACCAATTCGACGGGAACATAAAGAGTTGCATACTGAGCCGAAGAGATAGAGATAGGAAGATGAGACACAACCTCTGCTTCCCAATCAAACCTCTCATCATATGCAAAAGTAGTAGTAACACGAGGAGTCGCACCATCTTCGTACAAATAAAGGTTTTCACCAAAGACAATAGAGGCTTTGTTATTATTTCCAGACAGAGAATTAATTACCCTCATCACCTGAGTCGTACGATTACCTCCATCCAAAGGTATTTCATCATACCCCAATGATCCGTTGGCATTGGCCTTCACATAACGACCACTTGAGAATGAGAGTACACTCACCTCATCGCCATCAGCCTCAATGTAATAGATGCCATTGTCACTCGCATTTGCCGAGAAACTAAAGCTACCATTAGCATCCGAAGTCAAATAGCGACCATCACTTCCACGGAGACGGAAATAGAGTCCAGCAATGTCACTTGCGTTATTCACCATAACAAAATTAGGGAAATGCCTTCTCAACTCTTCCAACGCCCAACTCAAGTCACTAAACATAGAATCATCGAATTCACCATTGGCATACATTTCAGCAAGAGTTATAGCGCCATAGTTATAGAAAGGCTCCAACGTGCTGTAGACTTGATCAAATCCATCCTTCGTCAAGCTATTATCATCTGATTGATAAACAAATAAGCCTTTTCTATATCCCTCTTCGTAGTATTTGGCTTCGCCAAACGTCTTTCCGAAATAGGCCAATGCCTCGATAAAGAACAGGTCCCTAACATAAGGATTCTTTCCCGCTTTGCCAATAATATTGACATACCACGCTACTTGCTTATTTTCTGTAGTCGTAGCAGGTTCAAATGAGAAATAGGGGCTAAGTCCGTCATCCTCCCTTACAGACAAATACACAGGTCTCTTTTCACCATTACTTTCTAACTTAATAGAAATATTATAAGCCTTTTTCTTACTTGCATATAAGGTATTCCAACCCTCAATCTCATCCAAACAGAATGGCATAACCTCACCACTAATCACTTTCATCAGATAGGGGTTATCCTTATCTCCACTTCTATCGAGAATACCCCATTGACGCATATCCCATGCGTTAGCTTCTTGAATTTCAAGAACACCAGTATCGAAGTTTATTGAGACAGCAGAGCCTTTAGAGAATCCATCCTCCCAGGCAGACTCGAACATACAGATATACGTCAACTTTGATTTCTTAAATTCATCCAAAGCAGCAACCAGACTGAGAATATTTTCTGCATTGTTTATATTAGCTTTTGCTGCAGCGTAAGCACTCTTCAATGCATTATACTTAGAGGAGGGATATTGACCCAATTCTGGAGCTTCCGCATGATTGCTTTCATAAATACTCAAATAGTACTCTGCCTCTCTTAGAATTAGCGCAACAGCTGATGCAACTATTCCTGGCTCCATATAACTTGCGGTATAGAAGGTTCTAATCAGGCTACTAGCTTCGGCCACTTCTGAAGTACTAGGCAAAACATAAAATTCCGACAAAGAGAATGCTCTTGCATTTTCGCCCGTAGTCACATCAGTAACAGTAAAACGAAGGTAGCGATATGAACCTCCCTTACCACTTATCATTTCAGAGAAGTAGCACATATCGTACATCAATGTCGGCATTTCAATATTATCGGCCAAAGTGACATAGCCTGACTCTTTGGAATTACTTCCTTCAACTTTGATACTCAAAGGAACACCTGTCCACGAATTAATATTGGGTCGCAAATAGAAATAAAAATCCGAGAATGCTCTACCTTCACCAAGATTTACCGTTATATAGTGCTCGTCACCTTTATCATTTGCCTCATCGGTCCAGACGCTAGTATTTACGTCAATATCATAAAGTTTTCTAACCACTTCAGTTCCAACTGAAGGAGAAATCTCATATTCACCCTCTATGATCAATTCAGCTTTTACTGCACCAAAAGCCTCTTGAAGCAACTGCGGGAAAAGCACCGCAGATTCTGCTGCACAATCATAAACCCTCTTGTCTATCATTTTAGGTCCCATGGCAACAAGCCAATCCAGTCCGGGCTCCCCACTATTCGTAGTACAAGACACGGCAAAATCATCAGGAGATGCCAACTGAAGGAAACAGCCAGCGACATCCTTTGACTCCAATTTAGTCTCCATATAAACCCAATTGCCTTCCATGCGAGGTTCCAAACCGACAATCCATTTTCCGGCCTTTTTCTCGTCAGAGGTCATGCTGACAGTCCACTTGCCATCCTTAAAAGAAGGGGCAGACACATAGCTATTCGTCACTGTATTATACAGCCTCATAGCAAAGCCAGTATTAAGATCTATGAGACTACTCGGCAATAACTGCCAGGCATTAGTATGTGAATGTTCAAACTTATTTATCAGCAATGAAGTTGAGTTTGTCGAAAGACTCCTCATCAACGTCTCACCGGCATCATCAGAGTAACTTATGTTATAGATTTTTGCATCACCCTCCATATTTTTGGGAAATTGTTCGAGAAGGATATCAAGTTCTTCATCTATTCTATCTATTTCCCCCAAGGTGCCCATATCCAAATAACCAACAGCACCAACAAACATGTCAACAATACACTCTATTATTTTCACATAAGCCTCGAAAGGATTCAGGCTTTCAATGTTATTGAGCAATTCATAATAATCGTTGTAAGCCCCCAAGGTCTTTTCACCATTGTAAGTATAGCCGAAGATCTCCTTTAAATTAGAAATCTGCTCAAATTCCCAAAGGGAGTTTTCTCCGAAAGGTCCCTTTGCAAGGGTTCCTGTACTCTCATCGTGGTACAAAACATCATTACCCGCCTTATCACCTGAGACTGAGACATAACAATGATAAGAATTTTCAAGAGTAAACATAACCGGAGTACCTACCGAAGTCCATCGATTAATATCTTCATAAAGTAAATCTCCTGCGGCATAGCTATGCACCATCACTCTACCACCAGTAGAAAGAGTGGTAAAGAAGAGTGAACTTGGATCTGGAGAAGTGACAAGACTCATTGTCGAATTCTCACCCTCATAACGCAAGAACTTACCAGTTTTAACATTCTTCGCAACAAACCAGACAGTATCAGTTGTACTTACTATGGGTGCCGTCGGAAGAGGTTCTGCTACCCATACGGCATATTCATCACAATCGCCGATAACGACTGCATTACTTTCTACATCATAGCGCCATCCTCTTTTAACTATAAACGCCCCCATTTCCATATCAAAAACAACCTCTTCACCTGTGTTTTCGATATTAAAATCTCCCGCGATATAGCACCCACTTTTATCCAATGCAGGGTAAAAGCCCACAACAGGAGAGGGATTTGTCAATTCCTCAAGACTACTCCCTTTATCATTAATCCACCGATTTTCAGAAGGTCCAACAAAAACCTTACCATCTACAGCGTTATGCAAAGAGGCGGCACCTGTAGTCAAGCCCAAACCATGCTTTTCAAAATAGAATCTGGAATTACCATCAGGGACATCGACTACACCGAGAGGAGAGTTTGCGCCCTCATAACGCAGATATTTACCCGTCTTGACATTCTTTATATAATAGTATTTAATATCCGACCCCTTTGACAAATCAGGTATACGCACTCTCTCCGTTGCCGAATGTGCATTTGAGCGCGCGCGAGCATACGATTCTATTTCCTTCACAGCTTCAGCCTGCACATCATGCTTAGGCAATGGAGGGTAAACACTCAGCAACTCCTGCAGATTCTGCTCCTTTATCTTTTCCAAGATCGAGGTTTGAGCAAATATTCCAGGAGAGAAGAACATTAAGCAAAAGAATAGCAAATACTTAATAAACTTTTTCATATTCATAGTTTAGTCTTAATAAAATACTCCCAAGGTAAATTAGGCTGCAAAGTTAATAAAAATTAATAAAAACGCCCCACACCAAAACGATAAATCTCACATTTACTTATTAAAAAAATCGTAGGGCAGACATCACTGCCTGCCCTACGATTATGCACTCTATTTATAATATTCAAGACCAAAGGTCACCCCAACGGCCACGACGCTTGTTGGAGAGCTGGTCCTTTGAATCTAACTCTTCGTCATATTCTCCGACATTACTACCTATATTCATCAGGACATCGGAAATGAACTCTACGACCTCCATCGAAGGAGCAATATATTCTTTCTTATCCATAACAGACATCATCTTTTACTTAACAACTTTCTTACCATTTACAATATAAACACCCTTCACCATATGAGACACACGACGACCCTGAAGGTCGTAAATCTCAGTCTCCGTAGCATCATCCACAATGCCATCGATACTTGTCGACTCATCTCGACCAGCCACAGAGAAGCGATAGCCTGCAGCACCAGTAGTTATACTCTTCGGGTTGGGGAGCCAAGCGCGGTGAGCATTGTTCTGGAAACAGTTTACACCGCTGACATTCGCATCGTCCATCTTCACTTTGTACATACCTACCCCCTTCGAGCCTTTAGCCAAGATGTAGTGTATATAACCACTCTTTTCAGGGATATATGTCGAAGTATGACGACCATCGAGTAGGTTTTTAATATCACCGTCATAGCAATACGTTGCTTGCTTATCTGCATCTGAGGACAAGGTGGGCTCGTAATTGATTGGGAAATAGTATACGCCAGCCGATTCAGCCTTGAGGACAACAGGAAGGCCTGCGGGCAGTACCCCACCCTTCAGTTCTTTCAATCGTAACACCCGCTCACCACCTGAATTAGTAACCTCATCATAAAGCACATAAGCGGTAACTCCATTAGGAATTATCAATTCGACGGGAACATATAGAGTTGCATACAGTACTGACGAAATCCTGATTGGCAGTTCCTCCACAATTTTCACTTCCCAATCATAGGCACCATCGTTGACTGGCTTGGTGGACACGCCAGCCTGTTGACCTGTCCTATTCAGATAATTCACGCCACCGAATACGATTGTATTATAGTAGGCATTCTCCGACATAGAATATCCCAACCCGGCTGTCTGCATCGTATGACTATAGCCATCTACAGGTATTGCACCATAGCCAATCGCACTGTTTGCACCCGTCACGTAACGTCCGCTTGAGAACGACATCATGCTTACCTCGCCACCATTAGGCACGGTATAGAAAATCGACTGTTCCTCAGCACTTTGATTATTCTGAATAGACGACACGACAAAGCCCTTTTCGGGATCATCAGTAAGGAAAACTTCTGAGTCTTTTCCACACAAGCGGAAATAATATCCGGCAATTACGTCTCTACTTGTCAAGAAATTGGGGAAATGAGCTCGTAGAAGCGGCAAGATTTCATCTAAGCCGGCCAACATCTCATGAGTCAAGACTCCATCAACAAACATATCTATCAAAGCGACAATACCCATATTATAATAAGGTAGCAGTTCTTCATAGATGTCATCAAAATCCGCCTTAGACAAGCCATTGGTTGACTGATAGATGTATCGTCCAACCTTAGCACCTTCATAATAGTCCTTAGCTTGGGTAAATGTCTTACCAAATTCGGCCAATGCCTCGATAAAGACCCGATCATTAACACGAGGGACATCAACCTTGCTACTGATGATAGAGAGATACCAAGCCGCGTTCTTATTCTGCGTAGTCGTAGCGGGCATATCTGATGCATCAATATATTTATTTCCAGCAGATTCAACAACAGAAAGATAACCGCTCGTCCCGGCATAATCACCATCTACGCTATAAGCCATCTTATGACTTGCATACAATTTATCCCATCCAGCAACCTGCTCCAAGTTAATGAAGAACTGTGCGCCCTCGATAGGCACGAATTCCAGCGAGAAGGGTTTGTCCGTTTCAGCACTTTTGTTAGTAATGATACACCATTGACGCAAGTCCCAAGTATTATACTCCTGAATCCGAACATTTCCACCACTCAAATTCACAGCAACAGCATCATCCTTGGAGTAGCCATCTTCCCAAGCCGATTTCAATATGCATATAAACTCCAAGTCCGTAGAGAACAGCTCCTCCAAGGCTATCACCAAATTGATAACGCTCTCTACATTATTAGCATCTACCGCATTATAAGCGTCCAACAATGCATTATACTTAAATGTAGAGCATTGACCCACGATGGGAGATACAGCGTGCTTATCTTTATATAATTCCAAATAATATTCTGCGTCCTTTTTAATCAATGCCACAGCAGGGTACAAGATCTCCGCTCCCATATAGGCATCAGAATAAAAGTCTTTTATCAAACCACTCGTCTCAGCCACCTCAGGAGTATTTGGCAAGATATAGAACTCCGACAACACAAAATCGCGTACAGACTCGCCCGTCACCTCATCCATGGTAAAGCGCAAATAACGGTATGAGGTTCCAGCCATTACCAAGTTTGAGCAATAACACATATCGTACAACAAGGAGGAAGCCTCAACTTCAGCCAATTTGACAAAGCTACCATTGGCGCTATTGCTTCCCTCTACAATTATCTTCACTGGCACTCCTTGCCAAGACTCAAGGTTGGGCCTCATGTAGAAGTAGAACTCGGACAGCGCTTTCCCAGCACCAAGATCGGCTTGCAGGTAGGGCTTTGCTTCACCATTATCAGCATCTTCGGTCCAAAAGCATGTTTCCACCTTATAGTCCAGAAGGTTATCGGTAGACACACTTGACGGGTAGTTACAAGTGTAGTATCCCGGTTTCACACAACCTATAGTCTCCTGCCACTGCTGCGGATAACGTATCGCCAAATCCGAGACATAGTCATAAACCTTATCATCAATAACAGCATTACCCATCAAGAATTCCCACTTGAGGCCTTGAGGATAATTACCCGTCTCTTTATCCACCATCACGCAAGAAACAAGTTCATCATCGGGATTTGCCAACTGCAAGAAACAACCAGGCAAGCTCTCAGACTCCAAACTTGCCTCAATCTTGAAGCTATACCCAGCGTTACCTTCGCTCATTGACATATCCATCAGCGTCCAACTTCCCGCTTCATCCTTATTGGCTGTCATCCCTATGGTTACCAACCCATTCTCATCTTCTTGAGGGGCGGCCACATATTTCTTTGTCACGGTATTGTACAACATCATCCTAATGTCCCCCTCTCCACTAAGGAGATCACCATCAACAAACATCTTCCAAGCATTGGTGTGCAAATAATCTGTATCATTAAATATCAGAGAAGATGAGTTTGTTGCCAAGTTACGTATTGCGCCGTCATGCCCGATATTGCGAATAATCAGGTCTTCACTCGACCCATACTGAGCTTCGAGAGTATTAATCGTCGTCTTAAGCTCTACCACCGCATTTCGAGCCTGATCGTATGTAACTTCAGCCTCATCCATATTCCACGAAACAGCAAGAATAGCCAATGTATATGTATAGAGCTCAAAGAAACTTAATTGCTCTTTTGATTGAAGAAGCTTCTCTGCCTCCAAGTCTAGTTCATTCCAACCTTCGCCATTGCTACAATAACCAAAGATCTCCTTAAAATTGGTAATCTTCTCAAATTCCCAAAGAGAATTATCACCATAAAAACCAGTCTTTAGTGTATTCGTCTCCTCATCGTGATACCATATATCGCTACCATTCTTATTTCCAGAGGCCGAAATATAGAATTGATAGTTGTTCTCGGCAGAATTGACAAAATTCAAAGCCTGCCCATAACTTGACCACACATTCTCGCCTGCAAAATAGAGGTTACCAGAAGCATGATTTCGTATCACGACGCCATTACCTTGACTCGATGCAGAGAACAATGAACAAGGGTCTGGTGATTTCACCAATGACATCGCACTTGAGGCACCTTCATAGTGCAAATACTTGCCAGTCCTCACATTCTTCACGACATACCATGTGTAGGTTGAAGGCAGAGAAGGTACAGCCTCCACTATCCACACCGCATATTCGTCACGCTCACCTTGAACAACTTTCTTCTGTTCTTGATCATAACGCCAAACCGTTTCACTGCCACTATTATATGAGATGTAACAACCCCTACGATCCTCTGTTTGAAAAAAAGTCCATGAAGGAGGTGTATGATATTGCGCAGTAGAATTGAGTATAGAGCCAGACCAATATGGTCCCGACCACAACCGTGTACCAGGCCCCCAATAGGGGACACAATCACTGAGGGAGCTGCTCGTAGAATTACCTTTGGCAAGGGGACTATACATCCTACCAGCTTCTCCGCGAGTCCACGACTCAGACACCTCAAAGAAGAATTTAGCACTATCATTGGGTACTTTGATCATTCTGAGATCTGCATTCGCGCCATCATAAGACAAATATTCGCCAGTAGCAGCATTCTTGATATAGTAATATTTAGGATTACTCCTCGTTGAGAGATCGGGAATACGTGCTCTTTCCGTTGCTATATCATGCGTACTCGAACGCATACGGCCATAAGCCATCGGATACGCACCATGGTCTTCCGAAGAGGAGTAGATACGCAAAAGCTCCATTACATCCTCTCTCCCTAACAACTCCGAAAGGGCAGACTGTGCAGAAGCGCTCAAAAAGATGGATCCTAAGCAAAGGAACAACAAGAACCTAACAACCTTTTTCATAATCATTTATAGCTAACACTTTACTATCTTATAAACATACACAAACTGCGATGCAAAATTAATTAAAATTATTGGAATTTTGACAAATAACACCACACAATATATCACCCCTAATATCAAAAAGTACAGAGCCCTATTACCCCCCCTTTAGCAAATGCAACACCCAGCTGTCAAGATACGACTAATCGGGGCAAAGATCTTGGCCTAGACCTTTGCCCCTCCGGCAAGTATATAATCGTTCCATGGAACGGAATACAAGCACTAACTCTAACACACACAGGCGAAAATAGTTGTTCATACAAGACATTTTTCACCACCACTCACAAAACGGAACAGATTGCAAACTCAATAAATCAAAACAATAGCACATCTTACAAAAATCCATTTATAAAAGACAAAAAGTATTAATTTTACATTTTTCTACCCCTCACATACTTGCAGATTACCGAATATGCCGTACCTTTGCACTGTGTTTTTCATGGTATTAGATTTTTAAAGTTGGAAGATTGGTCGTCGGGATGACGACCTTCTTTTTTTATATCCCTTTTGTCTGCGTATTAAAGGACAACAGTCAACGGTCAACAGACAACAGACAATACAAAAGCGACAATTTGTCAGCATCACAATCATTTCCCCATATTGGCACTGCGTTTGCAACCTATTCGCTCGGAATGTTGTTCCATTGTAGGACAACGGACTACAGACTACGGACAACAGACACTCCTGGAAGCTGACTTTCGTCTGTTGACTGTTGTCCGTTGACAAAAAATAAATCATAAATAATAAATCATAAATCAATCGAATTATGAAAACAGGTAACATCGGGGTAACGACCGAAAACATCTTCCCCATCATCAAGAAGTTCCTTTACAGTGACCACGAGATTTTCCTCCGCGAGTTGGTATCCAACGCCGTCGACGCTACACAGAAGCTCAAGACCTATGCCCTCAAGGGTGATTTCAAGGGCGAACTGGGCGAGCTCTTCGTCAATGTAGCTCTCGACAAGGAGGCTGGCACCATCACCATCTCTGACCGCGGTATCGGTATGACCGCTGAGGAAATTGACCGCTACATCAACCAGATTGCCTTCTCAGGCGCCAACGACTTCCTCGAGAAGTATAAGAACGATGCCAATGCCATCATCGGCCACTTCGGCCTCGGCTTCTACTCTGCCTTCATGGTGGCCAAGAGTGTGGACATCATCACCCGCTCCTATAAGGAGGATGCACAGGCTGTGAAGTGGAGCTGCGACGGTAGCCCCTCATTCACCCTCGAGGAGTGTGACAAGGCCGACCGCGGTACCGATATCGTTCTCCACATCGACGATGACTGCAAGGAGTTCCTCGAGGAGAGCCGTCTCTCTTCACTGCTCACCAAGTACTGCCGTTTCCTCCCCATCTCTATCGCCTTCGGCAAGAAGAAGGAGTGGAAGGATGGCAAGCAGGTGGAGACCGACGAGCTCAACATCATCAACGACACCAACCCCTTGTGGACACGTACCCCGAGCGAGCTCACCGACGAGGATTACAAGAAGTTCTATCGCGATCTCTACCCCATGAGCGACGAGCCGCTGTTCTGGATTCACCTCAACGTTGACTACCCCTTCAACCTCACGGGCGTGCTCTACTTCCCCAAGATCAAGAGCAACATCGACCTGCAGAAGAACCGCATCCAGCTCTACTGCAACCAGGTCTACGTGACCGACTCTGTAGAAGGCATCGTGCCCGACTTCCTCACCCTCTTGCATGGTGTGATTGACTCACCCGACATCCCCTTGAATGTATCGCGCTCATACCTTCAGAGCGACTCTAACGTAAAGAAAATCAGCTCATACATCACCAAGAAGGTGGCCGACCGCTTGAGCAGCATCTTCAAGGACAACCGCAAGGAGTACGAGGAGAAGTGGAACGACCTGAAGCTCTTCATCAACTACGGCATGCTCACCGAAGAGTCATTCTACGACAAGGCCAAGCAGTTTGCCCTCTTCACCGACACCGAAGGCAAGCACTTCACCTACGAGGAGTATCAGACCCTCATCAAGGACAACCAGACCGACAAGGAGGGCAACCTCATCTACCTCTATGCCACCGACCGTGACGAGCAGTACACCTACATCGAGGCAGCACAGGAGAAGGGTTACAACGTGCTCAACTTCGACGGCCAGCTCGACACCGCCATGCTCAACCTCTTCGAGCAAAAGATGGAGAAGAGCCGCTTCTCACGTGTAGATGCCGACATCATCGACAACCTCATCGTGAAGGAAGACAAGCAGCGCGTAGAGCTCCCTGCCGAGGAAAGAGAGATGCTCACCACCGCCTTCAAGAGTCAGATGCCCGAGGTGAAGAAGACCGAGTTCATGGTCGATGCCCAAGCCCTTGGTGCCACTGCAGCCCCCATCCTCATCACACAGAGCGAGTATATGCGTCGTATGAAGGAGATGGCAGCCATCAATGCAGGCATGAGCTTCTATGGCGA
>JAZONP010000091.1:0-4860 GCA_045654565.1 Bacteroidaceae bacterium | reverse complement strand
TCAACCAGATTGCAGCAAAGTTCCTCGATGCTACTACCGACATCTGCCCCAACTGGAAGCTCGCCACTCCCGATCCTATGGTTACCGTAGGTGTGTTGTGCGAAGGTTTCCCCGTAGAGATGATCGTACGCGGCTACCTCTGTGGCTCAGCATGGCGTGCTTACAAGAGCGGTGTACGCGAAATCTGCGGCGTGAAGCTCCCCGAGGGCATGCGCGAGAACGAGCGTTTCCCCGAGCCCATCATCACTCCCACCACAAAGGCTGAGATTGGTGTGCATGATGCAGACATCTCTAAGGAGGAGATCCTCGCACAGGGCCTCGCTACTCCCGAGGAGTATGCATTGCTCGAGCAGTACACCCTCGCTCTCTTCAAGCGTGGTACCGAGATTGCTGCTGAGCGCGGCCTCATCCTCGTAGACACCAAGTATGAGTTTGGTAAGCACAACGGCACCATCTACCTCATGGACGAGATTCACACCCCCGATAGCAGCCGCTACTTCTATAGCGAGGGCTACCAGGAGCGTTTCGAGAAGGGCGAGCCCCAGAAGCAGCTCTCTAAGGAGTTCGTACGCGAGTGGCTCATGAGCAACGGTTTCCAGGGTCAGGAGGGTCAGCAGGTGCCCGAGATGACCGACGAGATCGTTACCGGCATCAGCGAGCGCTACATCGAGCTCTATGAGCACATCACCGGTGAAACCTTCGTGAAGGAGAATACTGAGGACATCGCGGCGCGTATCGAGAAGAACGTGACCGAGTGGCTCACAAAGTAAGATTATTTCTAGATGCCCTAGATTGTCTAGATTATCTAGATGTCCTAGATTTCCTAGAGAGAATAAACTACAAAAGCCTTGGTGGGGACGCCAAGGCTTTTGTTTTATAGCGGACGCTTCCGCTTTGTCTTACTCCGACTTTCTCAAGCAGGCCAGACGGTAAATCTATTTACTATGAAAAACACATCTGTATAACGCCTGTCGGGAAAGTTTTGTTTGTCAATAGTGGGAATCTTTTTTGCTATGACCACATAGTGAGGTAAATTTGCAGTATTTGCAGGCTTCCTTATTGGTCGTGGCGGTGTAGGGTATATCGCTATTGAAGATTTCCTCTATGGTCTCATGTAGCAACTTCCCGAATTGCTCTTGATAGATGCTGAAGTCCTCTACGGGATGCTGGTCAATAAGGATGTGAGGCTCAAAAGTGGCGTCTGAGGTGTTGCGCATGAAAAGTAGAGAAGGGGCTATGCAGTCATACTCTTGACTCATAAGGTAGGAGTAGTAGAAAGCTTGGAATACGTATCCGTCGCGTGGCTTGTCGCGCAAGAATAGTTCGCTGATGTTGCTAAGTTTTTTTAAGCTTCCCCCCGTCTTGTAGTCGAGAATGCGTGTCACCTCGCGACCGCTCTCATTGACTTTGCTGTCTATGCGGTCTATAGTGCCTCCCAATAGTATGTCCAGTTGGGTGCCATGGCTGTTGATCGGGTATACACTACGTATCTTCTTTTCGCTAGCTATATACTTGAATGGAGTACGGCGCTTGTCTATCGTGAGCAGTTGGCGTAGGTAGCTACAGATGACATGGCGCACGATGAGTTGGGTGCCATTATATTTAAGAGGAACGTTGGACTCGGAATGGAAGAACTCGGTACGGAAAGCTTCGTCAACAAAGCCGTCAATAAGTTTTTTTTCCTTTAATAGTGTCTCGATATCTGCTCCATTGATGATGTCTCCTCTCTCCGTTAACCTTTCGTAGGCCAGCTCGGCACTCTTGTGGAAGATGGTTCCCAAGGCTGCTACATCTACATCGGCATTGACCTCTTCGGGTGGGTTGAGACCCTCTACGTGCTTCAGGTAGAAGCGTAGACGGCAGTCGAGATAATCGTTGAGCGTCGAGGGTGAGAGACGGAATATGGGTCTCTTATTGGGCTCGTAACGGAAGTGTTCCTGCAACTTGTGACGTGTCTCGGTAGTCTGTTCTATCTTAATCTCTAACGTTCCCTTTGCTTGGGAGGGGGAGTGCAGCTCCCACGCCGAGAGCTTGCCCGGGAATTCAACCTGGAGCTGCATGATGAAGCGTGAGGGTTCCTGTTTGCTCAATCCGTCGGTGCCATTATTATATACGATGGTGACCTTTTCGGCACGTTGTATCATGCGATAGAAGTAGTAGGCATATACGGCATTCTGACGCTGTATGGTGTTCATGCCGAAGGCCTCGCGCAGGTTGTAGGGGATGAATGATGACTCGTGTGAAGCCTTGGGTAGCTTGCCTTCATTGGCCGAGAGGAGTATAAGGTGGCGGAAGTCAAGGTTGCGAGTCTCGAGTACGCCCATCACTTGAAGGCCTATGGCCGGTTCGCCATGGAAGGGGATGGACATCGGGGTCATCACGCGTTGCATTAGTCGTACCAAAGTCTTTGAGGCTATGCGTAGAGTGCCATCTTCGATGAGTGTCTTGAAGTTCTCTATGGTACGATGCATTTGGAATAGTGCCTCCTCAGCCAATTGTGTCGTGTGGAGTTCTTGTCCCATGCTTGTTGCAAACATCCGACCTGCACCACTGATTAGTGATGACAATGTGGAGAGTAAGGACTTGTTGTCGGATGGATAGGTAAGCAATTCCTTCAGGCTTTGACTTTGATAGGTGTATGTCGTTGTGTCGATGTATACGCGTTTGCTATGTAGCAATTCATTGCGTAATAATTCACTTTCGGGGTATAACTGTAATATATAGGGGTGGGAGAGTAGGGTGGTTACCTCGGAAAGTGTGTGCATGCCTTGTGTCTCGTCAAAGCCCTTGATGTGTAGGTTTAGGTAGGCATTCAATAGCGTGTAAGGAGTTGTCTGAGTGAGCTTGAATCCCATGGTGATGTTCACGTCCTTTACTTTATCGTTGGGCAAGGCGTGTAGTGCAGGTTGCACGATGTCTTCGTTGCATAGCACCACTGCAGTTTCCTCTTCACGCTCGGTGAGGTGCTCCTTTATCCAGGTGTTTAGGTAGCGGGCTTGGGCATTGTCGGTCGATGCACTGATGTAGGCTATTTCGGGTAGGTGGCGCAAGTTGTCATATAACTCTCCATCTTCCAACGCATTGCCGTAGTGTACGATGTTTTCTCGAACGAAAGTGCCTGCTTCATGTTGGGTATTGTCGTAGTAGTAATGGTCATAATCCCAATAGAAGAGTGCCTTACCGCTCTCTTTGAGTTGGTCAAAGAGTTTCTGTTCCACGCGGTTAAGTACGTTGAATCCTACTATGATATAGTGGTCATAGGTGAGTCTTGACGCATCGAAGTGCTCTATGCCATCGCGGTATAGCATACCCTCATAAGCCATTCCCTTGGCTTGGAGTATAGTTCGTAGCTCGCGGTATATGTCGCCCATTACTTGCCACAGCTCAATGAAACGTTTCTTTAACTCCGTTTGTTGTGTGTCGCTGTGTAGTCCTGAGAAGAATTGACTCAGCAGTTTGCGTTGATCGGGTGTGAGAAATTCAAACTGGTTCTCTATATCCTTTATGTTAGAGAGGTTCACGAAAAGTCGTTCGGCCTCCACGCAGTTCTTATCAATGTCGTCAAAGTCTGCTAGCATTAGTTCGCCCCAATAGTAGAAATCGTCTAATGTTTCGGAACTATGCGTTAGTCGACAGAATATTTCGTGTAGTAGGCAAACTGTGCGTATCTGTGACTCTTTATTCAAAGTCGACAAACTGCCAAATAGATCATCTATCGTTACGTAGGATGGCGACCACAATGGATGCCCTGCATATTCATATAGGTAGCGGTCCATCCATAACCCTGCACGCTTGCCAGGAAATATTACTGCCGTACGGCTCAGATCATCGCCAAACCGATGATATATGTCTTGCGCTACTGCTTGAAGAAATGTTTTCATGTCGTTTGTGAACAATTTTTTTTCAAAGATACAAATAAGCGAGCGAGAAATATGAAGCTTGCTTCAATATTTTTCAAAGCGAGCGCAAATATCTTCGAGATTCCTCTCAGAGATACAAATAAGCGAGCGAGAAATATGAAGCTTGCTTCAATATTTTTCAAAGCGAGCGCAAATATCTTCGAGAATAAGTTGGACGGCGGATAAAAAAAGGGGATGCACGTGCATCCCCTTAATGTTTGTGTGAATTGTTAATTACTTGATTACGCCGAGCTCCTTGCCCACCTTAGTGAAGGCGGCGATAGCCTTGTCGAGGTCCTCGCGGCTATGAGCTGCTGAGAGCTGTACGCGGATACGAGCCTGATCCTTCGGTACTACGGGGTAGTAGAAACCGGTCACGTAGATACCTTCTTCGGCCATGCGGTTGGCGAAGTCTTGTGAGAGCTTAGCATCGTAGAGCATCACTGCGCAGATAGCCGACTGTGTGGGCTTGATGTCGAAGGCTGCAGCGAGCATCTTCTCGCGGAAGTAAACCACGTTCTCCTGTTGCTTGGTGTGGAGCTCGTTGCTCTCCTTGAGGATCTTGAACATCTCGAGCGATGCACCTACCACGGTGGGAGGAATTGAGTTAGAGAAGAGGTAGGGACGTGAACGCTGACGGAGCATGTCGATGATCTCCTTGCGACCTGTGGTGAAGCCACCGATGGCACCACCAAATGCCTTACCGAGTGTACCGGTGTGGATGTCGATGCGGCCGTAGCAGTTGAACTGCTCGCTTACACCGTGGCCGGTAGCACCTACGACACCAGCTGAGTGGCACTCGTCGACCATTACGAGAGCATCGTACTTCTCAGCGAGGTCGCAGATCTTGTCCATGGGAGCCACGTTACCGTCCATAGAGAATACACCGTCGGTAACGATGATGCGGAAACGCTGCTCCTGAGCCTCCTGAAGGCAACGCTCGAGGTCGGCCATGTCGGCA
>JAZONP010000090.1:0-46017 GCA_045654565.1 Bacteroidaceae bacterium | reverse complement strand
ACAAATCACGTGCTCTGGCCAACTGAGCTAAAGAGGCGGGTGGGTAAGCAATCTATATCGCGCCGCTACGACCTAATACCTTTGCTGCGGTCAAGCCCTGGAGGGTTCAAAGGGAGCTGGCCGTATAGGACTTACCCATTTCGCGGGTGCAAAGTTAGTGCAAGGCAAGCGAAAAAACAAATTTTTATTTGATTTTTTCGTCAATGCATTTATTTCTTCTTGACTCCTTTATATATAATATAGCTGAGGGCAAGGACTACCAAAGCGATGATGGCATAACCGATTTCGTGGCTATATTCTGAAACGGTGCTGATGAGTTGATCTTCAGGGACAACATCTTCGAGATACCAGCCGAGGAATGCAAGTATAGCATTCCAGATTCCAGCACCGAGGGCAGTGAAGGCAATAAACTTACCGATGCTCATCTTGGCCAGTCCTGCAGGGATGGAGATGAGTTGGCGTACGGCTGGGACGAGGCGGCCGATGAAGGTCGCTATCACACCATGTTTGTTGAAGAATTTTTCAGCAGTCTCTACCTTTGTTTGGTCGATGAGACACATATGGCCGAAGCGGCTGTTGGCAAACTTGTATACAATGGGCTTGCCGAGCCAAAGAGCAAGGTAATAATTGATAAGTGCACCAATGCAGGCTCCTAGGGTGGCAAAGAGGACGACGAGCCATACGTTGAGGTCGCCTGTTGAGGCTGCCCTATAGGCTGCAGGGGGTACCACTACCTCAGAGGGGAAGGGGATGAATGAACTTTCGATAGCCATCAAAAGCGTGATGGTCCAGTAGTTGAGGTGGTCCAGGCACCATTGAATGAATTGTACGGATTCCATATGTCGTGTTTATTTTGTTTGTTTGGTTTTGTTAACGGACAACAGACAATGGTCTGCCATCTGGGAGTGTTTATGGTTTGATGTCTGTTGTCTGTTGTCTGTTGTCTGTTGTTAATAGCTTCAGTCTTTCTATCATTGCTTCGGGACTTTCGCCTTGTGCCGGCGGAAGGCTGAATATCTCGTAGGTTTTTCCAGGACATTGCGAGAGAGCTTCGGCTAATGTCTTCGAGAAGTCTTCCTTGCGCAGTGTCCACTCACAGAAGCAGAGGTAGGGATACAACATCTCTGGCTCTATAGCAGGGTTGTCCTTGAGCAGGCGGAGCATATAGTGGCTCATTTCGCAGTGTCCATTCTCAAGCATTGACACTGCGATGAGAAAGAGTGTGCGCTCGGCATTGTCCGTGTTGAGTTCTGTGGCTTGGAGGAATAGGGTCGTGCTCTCCTCGTACTTTCCTAATGTAAGTAACTCGTGTCCCTTCATGATGATGAGTTCTGCATTATTGGGACATATCTTGATGGCTTCGTCTGCATAGGTGACAGCCTTTGTGTGTTGTCCCTTGCGGCTGAAGATGAGTGACATCTGACTATAGATTTGTGCTTGCTCTTCCGAACCTTCGGGGATTGTGGTGAGTGCTTGGGTGAAGTAGTCTAGAGCACCATCGTCATCGCCATGGTTTATTCGACACATTCCCATGTGAAAGAGCGGGTCCACTGTCTCGGGGTAGCGCTCGTGGATGGTGTGGTAGTACTCTTCTGCACGCTCATAATTACCGATGTTGAAGTAGCAGTTGGCCACGGCATAGAGTGCATAGTAACACTCGTCGCCGTTGATGGCGATGACAAACTCGAAGGCTTCAATTGCCTTGTTGTATTCCTCGCATCTAAAATATATTTTCCCTAGTTCTTCCCAATAGAAGGTCGAGTAGGGGTCCGTGTCGAGTAACTGATTGTAGAGCGTAATAGCCTCGTCGAAACGCTCTTGCAAGGCGTGGCTGTAGGCTGCTGATTCAGCAAGTACTTGGTGATCGGGGTATCGTTGGATGGCCTCCTCTATCCATAGATTAGCCATATCGTGCTGGTTATTGTCGACTAGTAGGTCTATGATGTCGACATAAGCATTAGCCTCGTGGTCTTCCTCTTCGATGAGTGAACGTAGTAGTGCCTCAGCTTGTGTGTATTGATGTGATGCAAGCTGCACTTCTGCACGGAGGAACATCACCTCGCGATCACGTTGGTCGGTGATGCTGTCAAGGATGTGGCGTGCTTCAGCAAGGTGCCCATTGATGAGTCGGGACCGCGACTTGAATATCAGTGCGTCGATGTTGTCTGGGTGTAGGCGCAAGGCTAGGTCAAGTGCCTCTTCGGCCTGCTCGGAATCACCTTGCATGGCATAATACTCTGCGATGTCGGTGAGTTCTGTTGCTTCAAAGTAGAAGGTGTGGTCACTCGCCAACATCTCTTCGTATCGTGCCAAGATGGCGCGAAACTCGGGTTTGTCGAAGTAATGCGCGAAGTTATCTCTCATATAATAATGTGTTTATACTTGTACAGTCTACTACTGACGGTAACAAATATAAACACAAAATAGTTTAATAACTACTTATTAATCTTACTCCAAGTATCCTTAAGAGATACGGTACGATTGAATATGAGATGCTCGGGAGTAGACTCCTTGTCGACGTTGAAGTAGCCTATGCGGCGGAATTGCAGATAGTCCAAGGGCTTGGCGTCGGCCAGATAACGTTCCACGTAGCACTCGGTGAGCACCTGCAATGAGTCAGGATTGATCATCTCCTTCATCGCCTCCAACGCGTCGTATCCCTTCTCTTCGCGGATGGCCGCCATCTCGTCGCGGGGGTTCTCCACCTTCCACAGACGGTCATAGAGGCGCACCTCAGCCTTGATGCAGTGGTCGCAGCTCACCCAGTGTAGGGTACCCTTCACCTTGCGGTTGCTGCCGGGCATGCCGGTCTTCGTGTCTGGGTCATACTCGGCATATACCTCGATGATGTTGCCCTTGTCGTCCTTCTTGCAGCCGGTGCACTTCACGATGTAGGCGTTCATCAGACGCACCTCCTGTCCGGGAGTCATGCGGAAGTACTTCTTCGGAGCATCCTCCATGAAATCCTCGCGCTCGATCCACAGCTCGCGGCTGAACTCGATGGTGTGTGTGCCTGCATCGGGGTCCTCGGGATTGTTGATGCTCTCCATTACCTCCACCTGTCCCTCGGGATAGTTGGTGATGACGAGCTTTACTGGGTTCACCACGGCCGATACACGGGTGGCGCGGGCATTTAGGTCTTCACGCACAGCGCTCTCGAGCAGGGCAAAGTCGTTGAGCGCGTCGTAGGTGGTGTAGCCGATCTTGTCCACGAAGTTACGGATTGACTCGGGTGAGTAACCGCGGCGACGGAAACCGCAGAGTGTCGGCATACGGGGGTCGTCCCATCCGTTCACGAGGCCTTCCTTGACGAGGATGAG
Source organism: Bacteroidaceae bacterium (assembly GCA_045654565.1). Classification (GTDB taxonomy): domain Bacteria; phylum Bacteroidota; class Bacteroidia; order Bacteroidales; family Bacteroidaceae; genus UBA1189. Next base: position 42,697 of record JAZONP010000090.1, on the reverse strand, counting down.
CAGGTTGCGCTTGCTCATGAGCGTATAGTTGAGGTTGAGCTTGTTGAACTCATACTGGCGGGGACGGTTGTCATCGAGGTCCTCGCCCTTCTTCACCCAGTCCACGAAGAGGTCGTAGAGGGGGCGGTGAGGCACGAACTCCAAGGTGCAGAGCGAGTGGGTCACGCCCTCGAAGTAGTCGCTCTGTCCGTGCGCGAAGTCATACATGGGGTATGCCTTCCATGTGGTGCCTGTGCGGTGGTGGGGGTGGTTCACCACGCGATAGATGATGGGGTCGCGGAAGTGCATGTTGGGTGCCGCCATGTCGATCTTGGCGCGCAGCACCATGCGTCCCTCCTCGATCTCGCCGCGGTTCATCTTCTCGAAGAGCTCGAGGCTCTCCTCCACGGGGCGGTTGCGGTAGGGACTCTCGATACCAGGCTGTGTGGTGGTACCCTTCTGTGCGGCAATCTCCTCGGCGCTCTGCTCGTCGATGTAGGCCTTTCCTTGCTTGATGAGATCTACGGCAAAGTCCCACAACTGTTGGAAGTAGTCCGAGGCATAGTATTCGTTGCCCCACTCGAATCCAAGCCATTTGATGTCTTCCTTGATTGCCTCTACATACTCAACGTCCTCCTTGGTGGGGTTGGTGTCGTCGAAGCGCAGATTGCACACACCATTGTATTTCTGCGCCATGCCAAAATCGAGGCATATCGCCTTGGCATGTCCGATGTGGAGATAACCATTGGGCTCGGGTGGAAAGCGGGTTTGCACCTTACTGCCGTTTTTCCCCTCGGCGAGGTCGTTTACTACGATTTGCTCTATAAAGTTGAGACTTTTCTTCTCTGTACTTTCGTTGATTGTTTGTTCAGACATTTTACTGCTTATTTGATTATGGTGCGAAATTACGGAAAAACAAGCGAAAATGCAATTCTCAATGGTCGAAATTAGTGAAAATGATGGTATTTTCTTTGTTGAAGAAGGTCGTGAAATAAAGAAAGGATAAAAGCTTTACACAATTGAGGTCATAGATGTTGCCAGTCCCCGTATCACTACTGACGTGTATTCTTTTTATTTAACAGAATACATCACTAACAATAAAAGTTTAATTCTAGCTATCATCCTCAACTTATGGTTTATTGGCATTTTTAAGTGATAAGGTTGCTCTGTGTATCATGTCGTGTGTGCCGCTGCCATCACTGACGTAACTCACTACCATTTCGGCATACTCAATGGCTTTTTGGAGAGTGCTGCTGGAGGGGAGTTGCTTGGCCTGCCTAATAAGGTGGAGAAGCTCGATGAGGTCTTCAGACTCGGCTAAGTTGCCAGGGCGCATGGTGTTTATTACCGCACTTAGATCTGCAATTACTGCTGGAATATGGTGGATGGTTGATTGTGTGTCCTGATTTCTTATAAGGCTATCCGCGATGTTATATTGAGTGATGAAACGGGCATAGCCATGAGGTGCCCAAGGCGCATGCTCTGGAATCTTGATAGTTAGTGATTCCCATGACTCTTGTGCTTCTTTACGCTCTTTTGCAATGAGAAATAGATTATTTAGTTCGTTGAAGTCTGCATCACTGTTTGTAATGTTCTCAGTAGTAGCAATACGCAGATAGTGTGTCTGATTTTGGTCAAGGGCATAGTCGGGAAGGAATGTATTGTTCCCTATGGTTAACGTATATAAATTCCCATGTGTTCCGCTCTCTGTTGTAGGACGATTGACTGTAACGTTTTCGAAGTTGTTATCCAAAGTTATGGTGGCCTCGTTCCAGTTGCTTATTCCTGTGGTGCCCATGGCCAAGGGGCCATACATCAGTGTGCCCAACCACATGGGAGGAAAGGATGTGCTAGTCTCGCCTGGAGCCGTGGAAGCGGTAGTCATCCGGTCTGGACCATAGTTGATGTGTTTGGTGAAGGGGAGGTTTATTTCCACAACATCGTTCTTGCGCCAACGACGAGTTGCAATGGTGACATAGTTGCAAGGTGTGTATTGGGTGGCAATATCCTTTCCGTTGAGTGTTATCTTCACTCCTTCTGTAGCCCAATAGGGGATGCGAAGTTTCATGGCAAACTTTCCGCGTCCTTTGGTGATACGTATTGTACTATGCTCGGCAGGCCAAAGACATTCTTGTTCGAGGGTAATACCTTGAGTATCCCATTTAGCTATCGAAGGTATGTAAAGTGCTATCCATATACAGTCGTCTGAGGCGAAGTAAGCAGCCTCTTGGTATTTAACATGACTCTCCGCTCCTGTACCTCCGCAGCAACTCTCTTGTGGGGTTCGATTACCCCATGGCTTGGAGGCGTTAAGACCTACGGCATAGTGGTAGGTGGTGAGATATTGTTCGGGGTGGAGCGAACCGATAATTTGGTTGTAAAGCACACGTTCATAGTAGTCCATGTAGCGAGCATCATTGGGATTGAAAGTGTTGAGGTCCTTGGTGAGTTTAGCTAAGTTATAGGCGCAGCAAGTCTCGTTAAGCGTAGGGTTGGGGCACATCTCGTGTTGGTGGTTCATGTATACGTTGGTGTTCATGCTAAGCATCTGAGTGTATGGCTGGCGGAACATTTCTCCATTACCCACACCGCCAGTGGCGTAGGTGTAGCGACCTTGTACGAGTGTCCAAAAGTTTTCGGCTATATGGTAGTAGTAGGGGTTGCCGTTGGTGCGGTAACTGCGCAGAGCGCTGGTGATCTTGGGTATGTGCTGATTGGCGTGGCGGGTGCGGATGTCGTCAATGTTGCGCGATAGGGGCTCGTAGAAGGCGGGGGAGTCGAAGTAGTTGGAAGCCTCGATGAGGCGTGCCTTTTCGGTGGAGTCGCCTACCATCTCGGCCAAGCGAGCCAGCGACTCGCCCGTACCTCCGTCTTCACCGGCGATGTACATATTCCACATCTCGTATCGGTTGCCCGGTGTGGAACGTCGCTCCTCACGTGTGCCGTCGCTCTTAACATAGGTACGGTAGTGTAGGCGATTCCATATCCATAACCCCATATCCTTAGCTATGAGCAGGGCCTTGGAGGCCACTTCCTTGTCGTCGATATAGGTGGCGATGTCGATGAGGCCCGCCAACTGTTTGTGGATGGCGTAGTAGGGGGCCCACACCCACGATTCGTTGTTGTATCCACGGTACATCTCAATGAGTGCGGGGTGGTGGGCAGGGATGGCGTTGAGGTAGCCATAACCGTACTCCTCCCAATGAGTCTTGTGCTCGTCGAAGGCCTCCCAAGTGCCTTGCATGGTGCGTAGCTCGGCTTCAGGTGCGAAGTCACGTGCCTCCCAGTAGCGCCCTAATGAGTCGTTCCACACGAAGGTGCGCTCCTGGCATAGGCGTAGCTCGTTGACCATGCACTGTATGCGCTGGCGCAGTGCCTCTTTTTGGCTCTCCTCGATGGCACTGGCGAAGGCGAAGGCGAGGGCAGACATGTAGTGGCCCGAGCCATGCCCCTTGAGCTTTGTGGTGGGCGAGTCCCACCCGTCGGAAACAGTGTAGCCCTCAGTGGAGAGGCCATAGGTGTCGCGGTAGTTGTAGAGCTGTTGGGTAATGTCCCACGAAAGTATCTCGCGAATAGCGAGGTCGCGATTGGAGGTGAGGCGGTTGTCTCCAGTAAGGCGCACTTTGTTGAGTGGCAAGGGTTGTGCCACAGGGGTACTCGACGGGGTGGAATACGGCTTGTCGGTCACGCTCACACGAGCCGTCACGGGGTATCCCTCAGAGGTGGTGTTGTCGCCGGTGATGTATCCCTCGATGGTGTAGCTTGTGCCCACAGGGTAGCGCGAGGCGTCGGCCTGCTCCTGCTCGGTTGCGAGTGGGGCATTACCCCACCTCACCTGGCGATAGGCTTGTGTGCTGTCGCTATAGGTAACCAGTAACTGGTAGGGGAGTCGGGGTACGTTGCCCACGGGGCAGGCGATGTGAGGGGAAGCGGTGTGTATTATCGTGCGCTCAGCAGATTGGGCTGTGGCGGTGATAGTGCACCATGCCAATGTCTGTAGGAGTAAAAACTTTGCTTTGTTCATTGTCGTTCGTATGTTTATACTTGTGCAAAGTAAGCAAAAAAAGGGGAATAATGAAAATCTTCTTTCCCGAGTGCCGATAAATTCGAAACAAACCACTATTTTTGTGAGCGAAACGAAAAATCTGAAAGCTATGATGAAGACATCTTTCTCTTGCACTACGAAGAAGTGCCTCGGGCTGTTGGCAGTTGCACTGATGGGCCTCGGCAATGCCTACGCTCAAGTGATAACCTTTTACACCCCTCGTACGGTACATGTGGTAAAGGCTATGGATGATGCGTACCAAAAGGAGTCGCAGGTCGTGATTGCCACACCCGAGAAGGTAAAGGTAAACAAGCAGATAAATGGAGAAGTTGCTACCTACCGCACCTCGGCGCTCACCGTGAAGGTGGAGCAGGGTAGGGTGGCGTTCTACGATGCGCAGGGCCGTCTGCTCACGGCAGAGGGCGAGAGTATCTATACGCCCATCGCCGAGGGACCCGACAAGGGGGCCTATCGCGTGGGGCAAGCGTTTAGCGTCGAGGCCGACGAGGCGATTTACGGCATCGGGCTGGTGCAAAATGGTAAGCTCTCGCAACGTGGCGAGAACCGTCGTATGGAGCAGAGCAACCTCGAAGACTATGCACACATATACCAAAGCATCAAGGGGTATGGCATATACTGGGAAAACTATTCGCCTACACGGCTCGTGACCCCCGAGGAGGGTGTCAGTGGAGAGTTGGTACTCGAGAGTGAGGTGGGCACGGCGGTGGACTATTACTTCACTTATGGTGGCGATGCCGACGGCGTGATTGCCGAGTTGCGCCATCTCACGGGCAAGGTGCCCATGCTTCCGTTGTGGACCTACGGATTCCATCAGTGTCGCGAGCGTTACAAGAGTCAGGCGCAACTGCTCGAGGTGGTTCGGCGCTATCGTGAGCTGGGTGTTCCCTTTGACGGCATCATTCAGGACTGGCAGTATTGGGGCTCCAACTATACATGGAATGCCATGGAGTTTATCAACGATGAGTTTAGCCACGCCCAGCAGATGATTGATGAGGTACACGACAAGAACGCCCACATCAGCATCTCCATCTGGTCATCGTTCGGGCCCCACACCAAGCAGTTTGCCGAGCTCAAGGAGAAGGGGCTTTTGCTCGACTTTGAGACATGGCCCCAGAGCGGACTTCCCTTCTGGCCTCCCCGTATGGACTACCCCAGTGGTGTGCAATGCTATGATGTGTATTCCCCTGAGGCACGTGACATCTATTGGAAATACCTGAGCCATCTGCACGGAATGGGTATCGATGCCTGGTGGATGGATTCTACCGACCCTGACCATCATTCCTATAAAGATTCTGACCTCGATGAGCTCACCACTATGGGCTCGTATCGCTCGGTGCGTAACATCTATCCCTTGATGGCGGTAGGCGGTGTCTATGACCATCAGCGTGCAGTAGATTCCACGAAGCGTGTGTTCATCCTCACCCGTAGCTGCTTTGCCGGTCAGCAACGCTATGGCGCAAACACGTGGAGCGGTGATGTGGGTTCGTCGTGGGAGAACTTCCGCAAGCAGGTACCCATCTGTCTCAACTATACGCTCACGGCCAATCCGCATGTCAACACCGATATCGGTGGTTTCTTTGCCGGAGGATATAGCACCAAGGGGCACAATTCGGCTACACGTAATCCGCAGTACCATGAGCTCTACGTGCGGTGGATGCAGTTTGGCGCCTTCTCTCCCATGATGCGTAGCCACGGTGCCGATGTCTATCGCGAGATTTATCATTATGGCAAGCCTGGCGAGCCAGTCTACGATGCCCTGCTTGAGGCTATCCGCCTGCGTTACCGTCTCATGCCCTATACCTATAGCCTCTCGTGGCAGGTGAGCCGGCATGACGACTCCTTCATGCGTGCTCTCTTTATGGATTTCCGTGACGACAAGCGCACATGGAACAATAACACAGAGTTTATGTATGGCCGAAGCCTGCTCGTATGTCCCGTGTTGCACCCCCTCTACACCAAGGAGCAGGTGGAGTGGACACGTGAGGACTACCCCGTGATTGATTGGACGGCCGAGAGGAACTATGAGGTATATCTCCCTGCCGGGGGCCAGTGGTATGACTACCACACGGGTGTGCGCTACGAAGGCGGACAGACCCTCAATGCCTCCGCCCCCCTTGCCACGATGCCACTCTACGTGAAGGCGGGTAGCATCATCCCTCTCGGGCCCGATGTGCAGTATACCGACGAAAAGCCTTGGGACAACCTTGACATAATCGTCTATCCCGGTGCCGATGCCGAGTTCACGCTCTACGAGGATGAGGGGGATAACTACAACTACGAGAAGGGACTCTACTCGACCATCACCTTCAAGTGGAACGACAAGGCCCGCACCCTCACCGTCGGCAAGCGTCAGGGTAGCTACCCCGGTATGCTTGCTACCCGCAAGTTCAATGTCAAGGTCGTTGGCGGTGCCGAGAAGATGGTGGCATATAACGGAAAACAACAGAACATAAGTGTCAAATAAAAGAAAAAAACGAACAACAATGAAGAAACAAATCAACACAACAGCTGCTCCCGCAGCTATCGGTCCCTATAGCCAGGCTATCGAGGCCAACGGAATGGTATTCGTGAGCGGTCAGCTCCCCATCGACCCCGCTACAGGCGCTTTTGCCGAGGGTGGCATCAAGGAGCTCACCCGCCAGTCGCTCACCAACATGAAGGCTATCCTTGCCGAGGCAGGTCTCACCATGGCCAATGTGGTGAAGACCACCGTATTTCTCGCCGATATGGCCGACTTTGCCGAGATGAACGAGGTGTATGCATCGTTCTTCGAAGGCGTATGTCCCGCACGCTCTGCCGTAGCCGTAAAGACACTTCCAAAGGAGGCACGTGTGGAGATTGAATGTATTGCAGCACGATAAATAGAATCGCTTTAAATTGCAGTTCTCTAGAGGAAAGGTTTGTCTTTCTTACTAGAGAACTGTGTGCTTTTGTAGGCTTTGCTTGAAGTTTTTACATGCGTCACTGGCTTAAAGTAATACTTGAAAAACTTCTGTCGGTTTATGGGTTTATTATAACAATTAAGATTTGCGAGAAACGTTTCGGATGGTAATGTGACCAATATTTTTATTGCCTATTATAATGTGCTTGGGTAAGTGCCTCCGCTTTTTATCAAAGGTCCGTTTTTTTCTTACCTCAAGTCATAAAAAAGTAACGCGAGTGGGTACCCACTCGCGCTACTTTTTGCTTTAAAAGGCCAAACCGAGGCGGAAACCGAAGTTATTGGGGTTTTTAAGTTCTCCGCCCATTACCGAGGATTTGTTGGTGGAGAAGCTATAGTAAGCGGCAGCGTGAAGACCTACACCATTATTCCAAGGGTACCAACGCACACCAACTTCAGGTGACATATAAAAACCCCATGAATCTTCAGATGACTTATATATGTTATAGTATGAAGAGGTGTAGGCGTACTCGGCACCTAACTTCATGGCAACATAGGGCTGCCAATCTGACTCGATGATGCGGTATAAGGCTGTGATACCAAAGGGTAGTTGATAAAGTGAACGTTGTTGGTCGGTAAAGACTGCTGTTTCATCGGATATGTTCACTACGGTGCGGTCGACATATTGGTTGTTGGTGTGGTAGCTCATGAAAGTTCCAATGGCAATGTCTGGGGTGATGTACCAGCCTGCATCGAAGTTCATTCCCCAACCACTGGCTTTATCAACATAGTTGTTGGATGGGATGTTGAACTGCCAGTCTACGTTGTAATAGGAATCGAGTGAAATTTGGGATTTGGCGGGTAGGGTAATGCCGACAAGGAGTGCTGTAGCGATAGCTAAGCGAGTGGTATATTTCTTAAAGGTTTTCATATGATATTTTTATAATTGTTTAATCCTTTGGATCGTAACGATTTGTTTGAGTCTTTTTGGAGACTGTAAATCGTTTCCTATAGGCTTTAATTTTTGTTACTCAAGTAGGGTGATTGTGCAAAAGCTTGCTCAATGGAGTTTTGTACATACGTTGTGTTGAGTGAGCCGTTGCCGTTAAGTAGTCCAGTGATGTAGTTGGTCCATATTACGCGCAAAGTCTTCGAGGTGTTGGGTGTATCGCTTAGGTCAACAAGTTCTCCCAAGATAGAACCTGTGCTATAGGAGTAGGTGATATTGTATGGCCAGTACCATCCTCCCCAATTGCCCCAATAGGTGAAGTTCCAGTACCAAGGATAGTTGTACCACCAAGGTGAATTGTTAGAGTAGCGAAAACGGTAGGTGTCCTCGATATAGCTGATTTGTAGACCAAGATCAGCCTCGTCTTTGTTCTCGGTACGTACATAGCCCGCTTTCTCCATGCCGCTTACGTAGTTGGCGATGATGATGTCTGAGGCTGGTGTGCCATACAGATACTTAGGTTTATTGCTGCTATTGTCGATGATAAGTACGCTGTCGGGGACATAGAAGGTGGTGAACTCCTTGAAGTCTGTATCATCATCGTAGTTTGTATACACTAGATAGTTATTGTCCAAATCGTCGGTGTCTGGATACTTCTCACATGCTGTTACTAGCAAAGTTCCTGCAAAGAGGAGGGGAATTAGTTTTTTCATAAGATAAAGGTTAAGGATTGGATTTGAAGAAATTCGTCTCGAGACTATCTTTTACGTAGTTTATGCCTGATATCGTGACTTACTCGCTTGAAGTCCTTATCAAGTTTATGCAATGCGCTGTCTCCTTCGGCTGCAAGTCGCAAGTTGGGGCGATTGCGGTAGGATATAAGTTCGTACACGATTGCGGTAGAGTCATTGGGTAGTCCTACCATTACGAAGACGTCACCTTCATCGTAGTTGGTGTGGGTCATACCGTTGGTTTCAGTGTAACTTTCGGTAAGGCTATAGGTGCCATCGGAATTAATGTCATAGCTGTCAATAATAAGTATGTAATTGGCGGGTATTCCAGCATCGGTAGTAAGCATGCCTTCGTACGTATAGGTCTGCAGTTCTCCAATGGTAGAGTCGTTTACCATGTAGATGCTATCGCTGTAGCTTTCGTAGCCTACTGGCGCGCTCTTTTCTTTTTTGTTGCCACACGAGATGGTGCATGCGGCCAGGCAAGCAAAGGCCGTCATAGTTAGCATTTTTTTCATTGTCTTTATCCGTTTTATAGGGTTAATAACACCGAAGTAACACCTCTTTTTACATTTTGTTTGGTAATGTTTGCTTTATTCGCTCGCTTTTGTGTATCTTTACGAATTGTTGAGAGAAAAAGAACGTATATGGAATGATTAACGAAAATGAGAATAATCATCCGAATTGAAGTTTGTTGTTTGTAATGTGTAACTTAAAATATTAAATTCTTTGAAAATATGGATTTTAAAGATCTTATTCAAACCCGTCGCTCGTGTCGCACCTTTACAGAGGAACCACTTACCGATGAGCAAACCGTGGCACTCATGCGTGCTGCGCTGATGTCACCCTCGTCGCACCGTACCAATGGATGGCAGTTCGTGTTGGTTGATGACAAGGAGAAACTTCATGCTTTGTCGGCCTGTAAGGAGCATGGCTCTGGGCTTATTGATGGAGCCCCGCTGGCTATCGTGGTGTGTGCCGACCCCTCGGTAAGTGATGTGTGGATTGAGGATGCCTCCATTGCTACACTGATGATACAGCTGCAGGCCGAAGAATTAGGTCTAGGCTCATGCTGGGTGCAGGTACGCCGTCGTAAAACTATCGATGGGCGCAACTCTGATGATGTGGTGCGTGGCATACTTGGCATACCTGCGACGATGGAGGTGCTCTCTATTGTGGCTGTAGGACGCAAGGCCGTGGAACGCAAACCTTTCAATGAGGAACACTTGCAATGGGAGAAGCTGCATCTGAACAAATGGTAGGGAAGGGACGTGTTGTGCTTCTCGGCGCTGGGCGTGTAGCGACGCATTTGGTCCCGGCTCTTGTGCATGCCGGCTATTGCGTGGCACAGGTGTGGTCGCGCACCGAGACCTCGGCACGTGACTTGGCCGAACGGATGGACATAGCTTATACAACAAATCTCGATGCAGTGGTGGACGATGCTGACATTTATATTGCCTCCGTGGCTGACGGAGCGTTACCAAAGGTGGCCGAGCGAGTCGTGGCACGGGTGGGTAAAGCACCCTTGTATATTCATACTGCCGGTAGTGTGGGGATGGAATTATGGCAAAATTGTGGTGCGGTGCATTATGGTATACTCTATCCGCTACAGACTTTCAGCAAGGAACGCGAGGTGGATGTGCGCGAGGTGTCGTTCTTCGTTGAGGCTTCTAATGAGGAAGTAATGAGATCAATTGATGAATTAGCGCACAATCTGTCCGATAAGGTGTATTGTGCTGATTCAATACGTAGAGCACGTCTTCATGTGGCGGCAGTTTTTGCGTGCAACTTTGCTAATGCGATGTACGATGTTGCGCATCGTCTGCTTGCCGATGAGAAAATCCCCTTTGAGGTATTGCTTCCACTGATTGATGAAACGGCAGCTAAGGTACATACACTAACTCCTCACGATGCGCAGACAGGACCTGCCGTGCGTGGTGATAGTGTTGTAATGCGTAGTCACATGGCTGCATTGGAAGCTCATGAGGACTTGTATACGATGTATGACTTGATAAGTAACTATATAACTAAAAATAAATGAAATTGATTTTAGCATCTAATTCGCCTCGTCGACGCGAGTTGTTGGGAGGATTGGGCTATCCCTACGAGGTGCGTGTGATTGAGGATATTGATGAATCATATCCCGAAACGTTGAGTGGCAGTGAAGTAGCGGCTTATATCTCTCGTGCGAAATCCGAGGCATATCGTCCGACAATGGCTGATGATGAAGTTGTGATTACTGCCGACACCATTGTATGCCTTGATGATAAGGTGTTGGGCAAACCAACCGATGAGGTCGAGGCTATGGCTATGCTGCGTAGATTGAGCGGGCAGGTGCATCAGGTTTATACGGGAGTTACGATAATGTCATTAGAAAGGGAATCTTCCTTTGTTAGTCGTACCGATGTGACATTCGCCTCGCTTACGGAAGAAGAGATTCTACACTATGTGACCCATTTTCGACCGATGGATAAGGCTGGGGCATATGGCATACAGGAATGGATTGGTTATGTTGGCGTAGAACGCATTGAGGGATCATATTTCAATGTGATGGGATTACCTGTGCAGCGTTTGTATACCGAATTGAAAAAATATCTAAAAAAAGGTTGTGAGGATTAAATATTTTTTTGCAACTTTGCACATTGATAAAGTCTACATTGTAATAGACATTTGTAGGAAAATATTAATATAAAAATATAATTCAATGAAAAACAGCACGAAAGACTTTTGGAGCCGGTGGTGGCTACTGATGCCTGCGTTGGTGTCCGTGATGTTATGTGTCACGTCGTGTCAAGAAGATTATATTCTTGACGAGCAGGAACCAGAATGGCTAGGTGAGAGTATTTATGATTTTCTTGTTGGGGAGGGCAAGTATTCTTATTATGTCCGCTTGATTGAAGACCTAAACTACAAGGATGTTTTACAACGCACGGGTAGTAAGACGTTATTTGTTGTTGATGACGAAACGTTTGAATCGTTCTTTCAAGATAATCCATGGAATGTAACGGCCTATGAACAGCTCGATTCAATAAAAAAGCAGCAGATACTCTTTTCTTCGATGCTTAACAATGTCTTTTTCTCGAGTATGCTTGGTGATGCTCCAGGACCTCAAAAGGGTATGAGTATGCGTCGTTCTTCAGCTCTTACTGGTGTTGTGGCTAAGGAGTTGGATAGGACGTATTTCCCTAAAAACTTTTACTGGAGTCAGGATTTGATTAAGGATAATTCAATTCTTCTGATTCAAGACAATACGCTTCCTCCGATGGTGACCTTTACCAATAGCTACTTGGTGAATAACGCTCTGAAGGGGAGCGATTATGCTTTTATTACTAATCAACCTTCGAATTATATCTACAATCCTGCAGATGTTTTCGTTAATGGAGTACGTGTAGTAGAGGCCAATTTGAAATGTAAGAATGGTGTAGTGCATCGTTTGGAAAAGTTGGTTCCCCCATTGACCAATATGGCTGAGGTTGTGTGTGAGAACGAGTCTACCCAATTGTTTGGTGAACTGCTAGATCGTTTTTCTGCTCCCTTCCTTAGCACGCAGTCAGCCAAGGGAAGTGATGGTAGCACCAAACCAGTGTATATAAAGAAGTACTTTACTACACGTGGGCACACCGTCGGACTAGAGCAGTTTAATGGCGAATCTGGATACAATGTTTCTTTCATGATCACACCTACAGATTCGGCTGTAGGTACAGGATTGAAATTTGATCCGGGATGGAATACATTGACATCATCGGATAATAAGTCTGCCAATGAAGATATGGCTGCTATGTTTGTCCCTACGAATGAGGCTCTGGATAAGTTCTTATATGAGGGAAGTGGTAAGTTCTTGTATACTCGTTATGGTGGTTGGGATGGTATTCCTAATCATGTTCTTGCTGATTTGGTAAATAATCATATGAAATCATCGTTTGCCAATAGTGTTCCGAGTAAGTTTGCTCAAGTAAAGAATGATGCGCAAATTGATATGGGTATTGAGGAAGATGATGTAATGAAGGCTATTTTGTGTTGTAACGGCGTCGTTTACCTTACCGATTCGGTTTATGCTCCTGTTTCTTATGTGGCAGTTACAGCACCTACCTTGGTTAATGATAATATGGATGTGATGCGTTGGTCAGTAGAGGAATATGGGTTCCTTGCCTACCTGCATTCTATGGATTCTTATTACAGTTATTTATTGCCTACTGACGAGGAGTTTTGGTACCTTGATCCTCTGTCTGTAGCTCAAGGAAAGCCTGAATATTGGAAATTCTTCTATGACGAAGATGTTAAAAAAGTAAAGGTCCTTGTTTATGATTCTTTGCGTGCGTCATCGAAAGAATTGACAAATACATCGATGATGCAGAATCGTTTGGAAGATTTGATAGACCAGCATATTATTGTCGACGATATCTATGCAACTCTTGATGGCAGTAAGCGTTATTACCAGACTAAAGGTAATGGAACGGTGAAAGTTCTACCGAGTGCAACATCGGATGGCTTGGATATTTATGGTGGATTACAAGTAGAAAAAGACGAAGCAATCGTTGTCCCTGATGTTAAGATTATGCCAGGTGGTAATGGAAAAACCTTTATCATGCCTTCTTTAGTACAATCTCCATCTAAATCAGTATATGGTGCAATGAAGGAACAGGCTGGAAATGAAACCGCTCCCTTCTATCAATTCTTTAAGTTGATGATGGATGCAGGTGTGTTCACCATGGATGATACTTATGCCATGTCTGATGAGTATACTGTAGACATTTTTAATACATATCACTATACTGTGTATGTTCCTACCAATGAATCTATTCTTGAGGCCATAGCTAATGGTTTGCCGACATATGAAGAGGCTGAGGAGTATTTGGAATCTGTGGGCATTGACCCAACGTCTCCTGAGGGTGAGGAATATCTAGAGCTTGTTGCTTCGATATTACATGATTTCGTATGTTATCATATTCACGATAACTCAGTGTATATCGGAGGTGCTCAAGTTAGTAATCGTGAATACCAGACAGGAACTTTGGATGAAGTGGATAATATCTTCCGTCGTTTGGTCGTGAGTGCCGACAATTCGTCTCTTGTGATTAGGGATTATGCAGGCAATGAGCATCGTGTTAATGCAGCAGATGATATGGAAGGTGTTCTTTATAACATTATGACACGTGATTACCTCTTTAATGATGGTGCATCAGGCGCTTCAGAGGCAGATTTGGATGTTATGAGATGTAAACAGATAGAAACTTCATCTTTTGCAGTTATTCATGGTATTGATGGAGTATTACTCTACGATAAAGCACAATTTGATGCGTATAGAGAGAAGTTAGAGCTTAAGCAGCAAGAATTGAAAAAATAGTTGAGCTATGAAAAACAGATTGTATATATTGGTACTGATGCTCTCTTTAGGGATAACTTCAGTTTGTGCTCAGGTAATAGTTACCGGTACAGTTGCCGATGAGATAGAACCCTTGATGATGGTTAATGTTGTCGAAGTGGATGAGACTGGACGTTTCATTGAGGCAACCACAACAGATATCAATGGTAACTTCTCAATTCGTGTCAAGAATACCAAGGATAAATTGCAGTTCTCTTATATTGGATATAAGACACAATTGTTACCAATTGGTGATCGTAAAGTGTTCAATATCATCATGAAGGATGAGAACCTAATTGAAGAGGTCGTTATCAAAGCGACTGTTAAGAGAAGTGCAGGTGGTTTGGAGATTCCTGAGCGTGAGATGTCAATCTCTGCGCAGAGTCTCAAGATGTCTGAGTTTGAGGGACTTAACTTTACCTCTGTTGATGAGGCTTTGCAAGGTCGTATAGCAGGTCTTGATATCGTTATGAACTCTGGTAACCTTGGTAGCGGTACTACCATGCGTTTGCGCGGTGTGTCATCAATCAATGGTAATGCAGAACCACTCATTGTTGTGGATGGTAACGTATTTGAGTCTACAGGTAATGATGATTTTGACTATTCGAGTGCTGATGAGGAAAAGTTTGCAGAACTTCTTTGTGTAAATCCTGACGATATAGAGTCTATCGATGTTCTTAAGGATGCAGCGGCTACGGCCGTATGGGGTTCACAAGGTGCAAATGGTGTGATTATGATTAAAACCAAGCGTGGTTCGCGTGGTCCTACGAGAGTAACCTATTCATATGGCTTGAATGTGACCTATCAGCCTAAAGGTATACGCATGCTCAATGGTGATGACTACACTATGTTCATGAAAGAGGCTTATTTCAATCCCGAATTGAATGATGCAGCGGCTAATATCAGAGAATTCAACTACGACCCCTTGTTCTCTGAGTATAACATGTATAATAACAACACGGATTGGGTAAAGGCAGTTCAACAAATCGGTTTGAAACATTCTCACTATGTTTCACTTACTGGTGGTGGCGAGAAAGCTAATTTCCGTGTGTCAGGTGGTTATGATACAGAAAGAGGTTCTATTATTGAACAACATTTCGACCGTTTCTCTACACGTGTAAACTTGGACTATTTTGTGTCTAAGCGTATTAAGATTATCTCGGACTTCTCATTGACCTATACTGATAACGAAAAGAACTACTCGAATCTTCTAGGTGAGGCCTATGTAAAGATGCCTAATATGTCTATTTACCGCGAGGATGCGTATGATAATCCCACGGGTGAGTATTACTATGCTCAACGAAGTGTGCCTGAAGCATTGAAAGACCAACGTGATCGTATCAATCCAGTCGCTGAGGCCTATCTGGCAGAAAACAACGAACGCACCTATAAGCTTGATGCTTTGTTTGTGTTGCAATATCACTTGTTGGATCCCGATGTGAATAAGCACAGTTTGACTTATAAAGGACAGGTGAAAATGGATGTCTTCAACTCTTTTGTAGATAAATACTATCCACGTGAACTCTCTACCTTAGGATGGGGTGAGAAGACGGTTAACCGATCTGAGCAGAGCTCAAATAAGAGTATTGCATTCAATACAAGACATGAGTTGATATTTACTCCTAAGTTTAATAACGAAGATCACTACTTTACTACCTTGGCGCGTATTGATGTTAACAATGGTGATGGTAGTGGTTATGGTACGGTATCCTATGGCTTGCCTACGGGTGATATAACCTCATCTACTGCACAGGGACAGATGGAGAATATGTGGACTTCGCAAAGTCAGTGGCGTAGCGTATATATGACTTACTCTGGACACTATTCTTATAAGTCAAAGTATATGTTTGATGTCTCAGCACGTGTCGATGGAAGCACCAAGTTTGGTCCTGGTAAGCGATGGGGAGTGTTCCCCGCTGTATCTGGCCGTTGGAACATCATTGATGAACCTTGGATGGAGTGGGCGAGAAGTAAGGCTAAGATGAGTATGCTTTCTTTGCGTCCAGGATGGGGCCAAGTGGGTCAACAACCAGGTGCTGAGTACCTTCATTTCAGTAAATACTCAGGTGTGGATGTCTATGGTGATATGGCTGCTACTGCTCCCAATAATATTCGTTTGACAGACCTTCAATGGGAAACTAAAACGACATGGAACTTGGGTACCGATATTGGTTTCCTGGAGGATAAATTTACTATGGATGTTAATGTATATTCTCAGTTGACAGAGAACCTATTGATGTATAATGTGCGTATTCCATCATCAACGGGATTTCCTAGCCTTTCAACTAAGAATGCAGGTAGTATGCTTAACCAAGGTTGGGAATTGAACATCTATGGTAACAAGTGCCTAAAAGTCGGTGATTTTTCAGCAGGATTTAATATGACGTTGGGTAACAATGTTAATCAGATCGTGGAGATGGATGAGACTGTATTGGCAAGTTTGAATAAGGATTTTGATTATGCTAACGGATCTTATCTTACTCGCGTACAGGTTGCCAATGCCTTCGGTTCTATTTATGGTTTCCGATACAAGGGAGTATATCAATATTCTGAATACTCGCCTGAAGAAATCAAAGGTGTAAGTGGACCTAATGCACCAGTAGCCCATGCTGCTGATGGTAGCGTCATTACCGACGATAAGGGCGATCCTCTGCCTATGATGTTTGATTACGGTGGCAAGAATTACGAGTTTAAGGGTGGTGATGCCATTTATGAGGATATCAATAATGATGGTAATATTAACGAGTTAGATATCGTATATTTGGGTAATTGTAACCCTTTGTTTACCGGTGGCTTTGGACTTCGTTTCTTCTATAAACGTTGGTCTATGAATATGCAGTTCAACTATCGTTATGGAAGCAAAGTACTTAATATTGCAAAGATGAATGCAGAGAATATGCATAACAACAACAACCAAAGTTATGCCGTCAATTGGCGTTGGCGTACGGAGGGTGATATCACAACTATTCCTCGTGCTTTGCATGAATATGGTTATAACTTCTTAGGAAGTGATCGCTTTGTGGAGGATGGTTCGTTCTGCCGTATGAATTATCTGCAGTTGAGCTACAATCTTTCTCCAGAGATAGCTAAGCGTATAGGAGTAAAGAGTGCCATGTTCTCAGTCTCAGCTAACAACCTGTTTAACTGGACACGTTACTCGGGTGTTGACCCTGAGGTGGGTTATGGTGGCTATGGCTTGAGCACTGATAATTCAAAGACTCCTCGCGCTAAGTATTTTACCTGTCGTCTTAACGTAACATTCTAATAGAACTATGAAAAGGATATTGAAAAAATTCAAATATATGATTGTGATGTTATGCTCCATAGGAGTGTTTTCATCATGCGAAGATTTTTTGGGTACGGTTCCTTTGAACGAAATCGTATTAGAGAACTTTTGGGAGAATGAGGAGGAGGTAAACTCTGTTGTAATGTCGTGTTATAGTCGCATGGCCCAGGGAGATTTTCTCACTCGCTTAATTCTTTGGGGAGAATTACGTTCTGACAATGTGGTTGAGGGTATCATTACGGGTGAAATTCCTTATGTAAATAATGACCAATTAAGAGATATGCTTGAAGGTAACATCCAAGAAGATTATTATATATCAGATTGGTCAAGTTTCTACAGTGTAATCAATCGTTGCAATACGGTGTTGTACTATGCTCCTCAGGTATTGGAACGTGATCCAGATTTTAAAGTATCAGAGTGGGAATACATCAAGGCTGAAATGTTGACATTGCGTGCTTTGTGTTATTTCTATTTGGTACGTTCTTTCCGTGATGTTCCACTTGTGCTTGAACCTACCATAGATGATAGTCAAGAGTTTCAGGTTCCTGCTGCTGATCCTAATGTAGTGCTTGAGCAGTTGGTGAAGGATTTGCAAGAGGCAGAATTGTTTGCATTGAAAGAATTCCCTGGAAGTAGTACATCGCTCTATTCTTACACCAAAGCACGTGTGACAAAACAGACTGTATGGTCTTTGCTTGCCGATATCTATCTTTGGATGGAACGTTATGATGAGTGTATTGTCTATTGTGAGAAGCTTATTAATGCAAAGATTGCGGATGCTGAAAAGGAAAATATGAACTATGAAGGCAATTATCCGTTGATCGCTAATCAAAAGTCTTCTGCTAATAACAATATGCATCAGGCCTTTAATCTGATATTTGGAAGTCAGGGAAATTCTTTTGAGAGCATCTTTGAAATGCCGTTTGGCTATAATTATGAAGATAAGCGCGATGCCCTTCGTAGTTATTACGGCGCTTTAGATGTGCCTATTGGTGCAATGACTGCAGCAACCTTTATTGGTGAAGGAGCAAAAGATGGTAACGATCTCTATAAGTCATCGGATATTCGTGCTATAGAAGCTTTTGATGTTACAGGTACAAGTATCTATCCTATACATAAGTACGCTTGCGTTAATATCTCGGATAACGGTGGCGTTGGTTATGCTATGTCAAGATACCCCAACTGGATATTCTATCGTCTGACCGATGTGATGCTGATGGAGGCTGAAGCTTTGGTTGAACGTAATGACTCTGTGGATGCTAAGCCTAGCGATTTGCAAAAGGCATTTGATTTGGCTTCTTCGGTGTATCATCGAGCCAATTTGAAGGGTGAAGCTTTGAAGTTTAGCGGTGAGCTTGCCACACAGGATGGATTGCGTAAGTTTGTGTTAGCAGAACGCCAGCGAGAATTGATGTTTGAGGGTAAGCGTTGGTTTGACCTTGTGCGCAAGGCGCGTCGTGAAGGAAGTAACAGTGCTATGCTTGATTTGGCTACTCGTAAATATACAAGTCCTGGTACTGTGAAAAGTAAATGGATAAAGCCTGATATGCTCTATCTGCCAATTCATGAGGATGAGTTGAAGGTAAATCCGTTGTTGAAGCAGAATCCAGAGTACATTACAGATAAGACTATTACTACTGCTAAATAATTATTGCTATGAAAAAGTTTTATACTATATTGTCCGCATCTGTTATGCTATTGATACTGAATAGCTGTGTGGAGGAATTAAAAACGGAAAATTTCTATACATTTACAGGTGAAACGATAACTGATTATGTCGAGAATCGTGAATCTTTGTCAATGTTTAAGGGTATCATGGAGCGTACATCAGAGCCCTGTATGGCCAATCTTTTGGATGCATATGGTCAATATACGTGCTTTGTCCCCAATAATGATGCTATTAAGGAGTATTTGGAAAGTCGTGGCTTGACAGATGTTAGTCAACTTAGCGTGGGTGAGTGTGATACAATCGCTCGAAATCACGTAGTAAAGGTTGCTTATCTGACTACAGATATGCCTGAGGGTACATTAGGAAGACCCAATATGAATGATCGTTACATTCAGGTGACTGTTGACTCTGGTGATATTTATGTGAATAAGGATGCTGCGATTATCCTGCGTGATGAGGAAGTTGAGAATGGTGTGGTTCATGTACTTAATAAGGTTTTGCAGCATTCTAATGCCATGATTGTAGATATGTTGGAGCAAGATTCTAGAATATCTCTTTTTAATGAAGCTGTAAAATTGACGGGTTTTGATAACATGTTGTCCGAATATATCGATTTGGAGTTTGAGAAAGTGAGAAGGGATGATGGTATGGGTGATGGTACAGATCGTACGGGACAACCTAAATACTATCCTAATGCACGATACTTAGGATACACAGGTTTTATTGAAACCAATGAAGTATTCGCCAAAGCGGGAATTGATACATCATCAATTGATGGATTAATTGCCTACGCTAAGGATATTTATGAGGCTTCATTCCCTAATGATATTGATCAATACGAGGAGGATGAGTACACCAATCCCAAGCATCCCCTTTATCGTTTTGTAGCATATCATTTCTTAGACAGAAAGATTAATACGGATAAGATGACAACTTATTTCCACATTGTGCAGAATACGTACGATGCTGTTGATTTCTATGAAACGATGTGCAAGGGTACTATTGTTAAGGTCTCTCGTGGAGGTAAAACAGGAGGTCAGACTCGTTTGAATCGCAGAAAAGGAAAGAGTCATGGACGCAGTTATTCCATAGATGGTGTTCCTGTGATAGAGCAAGAGATGTATGATGGTAGTAATGGAATTTACTACTTGATTGATGAGCCTCTTGTTTATAGTAAGGATGTTGTGATGGATGTCGTTTTGAAAGATCGTATGCGCTTTGATGCTGCTACATTGATGCCTGAATTAGCGACAAACAACATTTTTAGAAATGGCGATGGAACAGAGAATGCAGGAACAAGAGGTCTTGCCTACCAGATACCTAATACCATGGAGTATAGTTACGTGGAGAATTTGAAGATTTATCAAGAAGCTATAGTTTACTACCAATGTCCTGTTGTTAATTTCTGGTGCTGGTATGCTGATGAGATTATTGCAGAGGGCTCCTATGACTTTGCTATAAAGTTGCCTCCCGTACCTTCTGGAACCTATGAAGTGCGTTATGGTTATGTACCCATGGGACATCGCGGAGTCGTTCAAGTGTACTTGGAGTGGGATAATGTAAGTAAACCTTGTGGTATTCCTATCGATTTGACAGAAGATGGTACAAGCCCGAAAATTGGTTGGGTTTCTGACTACGATGGTGATACAAAGAAGGACGAAGAGGAATTGTTAAAGATAGATAAGGCGATGCATAATCGTGGTTATATGAAAGGTCCGGAAACACAAGCAGAGAACTGGAGTAAGGACAGACTTGCTCGTGACCAATCGAATCATCTTCGTCGTATCGTGGCTACAGAGTATTTGGAGAATGGAAAGGATTATTACATTCGTTTCCGTGCTGTAGATGAAGAGGCTGAAGAGTTCATGTTTGACTATCTGGAGTTGTGTCCAAGAGAAATTTATGATAATCCGACTATGCAGGAAGATAGATTATAATATTAAAGGGGATATTAGATTATGAAATACAATAATATATTGAAGCATTTAGTTCTGTGGAGCCTACTTCCTATGGTATGGATGGGTTGCACTGATTGGGATGACCACTACGATGAGGAGGGGAACCTGCTGACGACAAATACGACTTTGTGGGAAGAGATAGAGGCTCGACCCGAGTTGAGTGATTTCAAAGAGTGCTTGGAAAGCTATGGCTATAAGGAGAAACTGAATGGTTCTCAGATGTACACGGTATTTGCTCCTATGGGTAAAATTAATACAGCAAATCTTTCCCATAAGAAGATTAAGACGGAAGTGATAGAAAACCACATTGCTCGATTTGCTCACTCTGCTAATAGTGCAACGAAGGATAAGTCGGTGGTCATGCTCAATACCAAAACAATTAACTTTACGCAAGATGGTGAAGTGTTTATGTTTGGTGATAAGAAGCTGGTCAACGAGTATAACATCCGTACTAAGAATGGTGTGTTGCACATTATTGAGGCACAGCAGCCCTTCTTCCATAATATATGGGAGTATCTGACTACAGATGCGAGATTCGACAATGTGCGTAATTATCTTTACTCTTTCAATGATACCATATTGGATGAGAATAAGAGTATAAAGGGAGAGATCAATGATATAGGTCAACAAGAATATCTTGACTCTGTTATCTATATTAACAACCCGTTGCTTTATGAAATCGGCCAATTAAATGATGAGGATAGCACTTATACCATGATTATCCCTACTAATGAGGCTTGGGATGAGGCATACGAACGAATACAAAAGTATTACGTTTATTCGCGAAAGGAAGCCAAACGAGACTCTTTGGCTGAGTATTATACAAGTTTGTCTGTAGTGCGTGATCTGGTATTCAGTCATACGGTACAGAAGTCCAAGGAAGATTCGTTGATATCAACAACGAATGGTGTGTTCAAGAAGCCATTTGAATATATCTTAGCCGATTATACAGATAGCGCCAAATGTAGTAATGGTGAGGTTTTTGTGGTGAATGAGTTGAAGCATAAGCCTTGGGATTCATGGCACACCAAGATCAAGGTTGAAGCTGAGAATATTAATGCGTTGGTCGTGGATACAATCTTGGAAAAGAATGCATTGATTTATCGAAGAGAATTGGCTAATGCAGATTCTATGTATACAAAAATTTCAAGAGGATCTTACTTAGAGATTGTAGATAGAAACACAAAGAGCCATCCGACATTGACATTCAATGTGTGGAATACATTGAAAGGCAAATATGATTTGAAAGTGGTGTTCTTACCACAGGAAATGGCTACTTCGAGAAATAAAACACTATTACCCAATAGATTCGAGGTGAAAGCAAGTTATCTAAAAGCTAATGGAGGTACAGACGGCGTTTGGATGACTGACTTGAAAAGAGTTGGTAAGGTTACGCAAAATGATCCGATGAAGTTAGATACGGTGACTATCGCAACGATCGATACGGAATGTTGTAGTTATGGAACAGACTCTCCTGGCTTGCAGTTAACAATAAGCAGCAGTTGGTCTAAGAATGCAAATAACAAGAAAAAGTATTCCACCACGTTGTTGATTGATTGTATCATATTAGAACCCTCTAAAGAATAATGACTATGAAGAATACAAAAAAATATCTGCAGCAATTTCTAGGTTGCGTAATGATAGGGGGAATGTTAATGAATACTCCTATGGTGTATGCTGGAGCACCGGAAAAGGCTAAAGAAGAACAGACTGATGTAATGATAGAAGTCTCAGGTACGGTGTATGATGCAGCTACCCTTGCTCCTTTGGCCGGTGTACGTGTTGTCGCTCATGGTAATAGTCGATATGCGGCAATGACCAATGAGGAGGGAACTTACTCGTTTAGTGTTCCTAACTATGTGACTTTATTGGATCTTACAGCTCCTGGTTACAATCTCGTGCAGATGGCTGTTAGTGAACAACCGAAGGTGACATATATCTACTCTGAACAGTTCGCAAACAATTATACAGCTGATGTTCGAGTAGCTGATGTCGCTGAGACTAGTGACTTCTCATTGACAACGGCATTGACTGTAGACCAAGAAATCAGTACACGCCTTAGTGGTGATGTGCGTTCTATCACTCGTGGTGGCACACCGGCCATGGGTAATGCGATGTTTATTGGCGGATTGAACTCTTTGAATGCCAATGCGCAACCTTTGATTGTTGTTGATGGTGTTTTTATAGATCAGCAATATGGTCGTGAGTCTCTACATGAGGGTCACTACAACAATGTGTTGTCATCAATTAGTGTCAGTGATATTGAAAAGGTGACTGTTCTGAAGAATGCTACAGCATTGTATGGAACAAAGGGATCAAATGGTGTGATTATCATTGATACCAAGCGCAGTACCAGTATGGCAACACGTATTGAGGCTAATGTAATGGCTGGTATAGAGTTATTGCCATCACGTCCTTCGATGATGAATGCAGAGCAGTATCGTCTCTATGCTTCTGATTTAATCGGAAGTACTGATACGGAACTTACTAATTTTAGATTCCTTACCGAGGATAAGAATGATTATTATTACGATATGTATCATAATGATACTCATTGGGATGATTATGTATATCGTGAGGCTATATCACAGAATTATAACATCAGTGTACAAGGTGGTGACGAGGTTGCCGATTATAATCTTTCGTTGGGATATGTGAATGCACAGAGCACGTTGGATTACAATAACTTTACCCGTATGAATTTGCGCTTCAATACGGATATTAAGTTGATTGGTAATTTGAGTACACGATTTGACGTGGCTTATAATTACAATACCCGTAATTTGCGAGACGATGGTGTCATTGAGGACTTCTCAAAAGAAACTATCCTTTCTCCCAATTTTTTGGGTCTCATTAAGGCTCCTTTCTTGCATCCTTACAAGTTGGATGGTGATGGTAATCCCACGGAGATTGTTTCTGATGCAGACTTCTTTGCTTCAGAGTTAGGATTGAACAACTCGTGGGCCAATCCTGTGGCCATTAACAAGTATGGCGATGCGAAGAACAAGAATCGTTTGGAGTATAGTGTGTTTAATCTTTCGGTAGCACCTCGCTATGATTTTAGTGAGAATTTCTATGCAACAACACTTTTCTACTATTCACTTTCGACCAACAATCAGCGTGCTTTTGTACCGATGACGGGTACACCTTCATTCGTAATTGATGGTATTGGTACCTCAAGCAATAGCACCTCTTCGTTTAATGCTAAGCAGGAATCGCTCTTCAGTGATACGAAGTTGGATTGGACTCTTCGTCGTAAGGCTCATACGTTGAATCTTGTTGGTGGATTCCGCTATACAAGTGATTCGTATGCTTCGACTAGTCAAGAGGGACACAACACAGGTAACGATAAGACACCTAATGTGTCTGCCTCTTTGAACTATAGTAATTTGAATGGTTTGGATGACGTGTGGCGCTCGATTGCCTATTATGCAAATGCCGACTATAACTATAAGTACAAGTACTTCCTCCAAGGAGGCTTGTCAATGGAGTCAACCTCACGTTTTGGAAAAGAGGTTGAGTCGGGTATTAAGATGGCTGGAGTTCATTGGGCCCTCTTCCCCTCAGTGCAGGGAGCATGGTTGATTTCGTCAGAGAACTTCTTTAATTGGGATATGATGAATAGCTTGAAGCTTAGTGCTGGATACGATATGTCGGGTAATGACGATATTTCATTGTCAGCTTCGCGTACAGCACTTAGTGCTACTCGTTTCCAAAATGGTTCGATTGGTATTGTTTTGAACAATATTGGTAACACCAGTATACAGTGGGAAACGACTCATCGATTCCGTGCAGGATTGGATATGTCGATGTTTAACAATCGTTTTGGATTGTCTCTTAACGCATTTAAGAGTCAGACAACGAACCTGTTGACAATGAAGAGTCTGCCAGAGATTGCAGGAGAAAAGTATTACTGGTCAAACGGTGGCGCTTTGGAGAATGTTGGATTCGATGTGGCAACAAATATTAAGGTGCTCAATCGTAAGAATTGGAAGTGGGAATTGGGTGCCAACGTGGCTGCATATAAGAATGAAATCACCGCGCTACCCGACGGAGATTACACCACGAAGATTTATGGAGCCAATGTGTTGACATCAGTAGGTCGTTCGGCTGGAGTATTCTATGGATATGAAACAGCAGGAGTTTATGCAACACAGGAGGAGGCTGAAAAGGATGGTCTCAAAATCATGTCAAAAGCAGGTATTCCTACCTACTTTGGAGCTGGTGACATGAAGTTTGTGAATCATGTTGACGAGGTAGGTAACGAAAATGTCATAGATGAGAAGGATATGGTGGTGATTGGTGATCCCAACCCTGATTTCTATGGTAATTTCTATTCTAATCTTTCATACAAGCGCCTTACGCTTAACATGAACTTCAACTATTCGTATGGTAACGATATATATAACTACCAGCGTTCACAGTTGGAAAGCGGTTCTACTTTCTTCAACCAGACAACTGCACTTAATCGTCGTTGGATTGCTGAAGGACAGCAAACGGATATACCTAAGTCTACGTTCGGTGATCCCATGGGTAATGCTCGCTTCTCTGATCGTTGGATTGAGGATGGTTCGTACCTTCGTCTACGTAGTGTGACGCTCAGTTATGCTTTGCCTATTAACTCAATCTTCTTGCAAGGTATCACCGTTTGGGCTACTGCAAACAATGTGTTTACCTTGACTAAGTATCTGGGTAGTGATCCCGAAGTGTGGGCAGGTAACTCAGTGCTTTATCAAGGTATTGATCGTGGCTTGACTGCACAGGGCCGTAGCATATTGATGGGTGTTAAAATAAATCTCTAAAAAGAATTACGATATGAAAAGAATTTCGATAATATATACCGTTGTACTGGCGCTTCTCTTGGGTGGTTTCACTGCGTGTGAAGATATGTTGGACGTAAGTTCTTCTTCAGTACAATATGAGGATAGACATGATATCAACTCAGCTGCAGATACTTTATATTCTGTTGTAGGTATCCTTAGTAAGTTGCAGACAATCGCTGATCGCACGGTATTGCTCGGTGAATTGCGTGGTGACCTAGTCACAGACAATGAGAATACTGAGAAGGACTTGCGTGAGCTTATAAATCACAATGTGTCTGCTGATAATGCATACAATGATTATAGCGACTATTATGCTATAATTAATAATTGCAACTATTACCTTGCTAAAGTTGACACTAGTGTGATTGTATCCAATGAGAAGGTAATGCTCAAGGAGGTGGCAGCTGTAAAGGCTATTCGTGCATGGGTATACATGCAACTTGCTTTGATTTATGAGTCAGTTCCTTTTATCACAGAACCGATATTGACATTGCAAGATGCAGAATATTGGGATGAGAATGCTGAGTCTAAGGATTTAGATGAAATGTGCGACTATTTTATCGAAGAACTGACTCCTTTTGTGGATGAGGATTTGCCTAGCTATGGCAGTATTGATGGGTATGAATCGAAACGCCTCTTCTTCCCTATACGCCTTTTATTGGGTGATATGTATCTTTGGAAGCAGAGCTATGAGAAGGCCTTCAATTGCTATGCTGAATATATGTACAAAGAGAATCTGAAGACCTATGGTCATGGAGTGATGCCCTATGGATTCAGTGCTTTGACCAATGATATCACATCACTGGCTTGGGCTACCTTCTCTTCAGAGAATATAACGGCTATCCGTATGGCTTCTTCTAAGTTGTATGGTACTACTTCCAATTTGGAAAATGTGTTTAGTCCTACGGATATAAATGAAGGTAAGCGTGCAGTGTCTCCATCTCGCTCATGGAAGGAGCTATCAGAGAAGCAGGTTTGTGTATATCAGCAGACAGCTAGTGCTCCGGTTCGTTATTTGGCCTGCGGCGATTTGCGTGCTGTGGCTACATATCGATTTGAGTGGAGTGACGGAACATTCAACCCTTCTGCAGGAAGCACCAATGATGCTTGGTATGTAGTGGATATTGATAATAAGTATAAGGTTAATTCAAAATATGGATATTCGGCAATCCTGACAGATGAGAATTCAGTCAATATTTATCGCGTAGGTAATGTGGCTCTTCGTATGGCAGAGGCTTTAAATCGCTTAGGAAGGCCCGCTGCAGCATTCTCCATTCTTAAAGAGGGTGTCGAAGAGGTGAGAAGATCGCTTGATGGAACATTTACTCTCGTTGCACCAGTTGAATTAGATGGCTCTGTTATAGGTATTCATTCTCGTGGTTCTGGTAATTCTACAGATAATGATAAGTATGCAGTAGATTACTCAGACTATAACTTTGAGTTAGAGCCAAGTTCTTCGGATACTTTATTGGTATATCTTAATAATGGCACAGACTCTATTGTACACATTAAATCATATTATGGCTATGATGGTCTTCCTGATGCTATAGGAGCTTTTGCCAATGATATTTATCAGGATTCTATCTCACTGGTAGATGAGAGGACCGAAATTGTTGAAGGTGCAGAAATCCCTGGTACCAGAAATCCAAAATTGTATTATCCAGATACAATCAAGTACACTTATGTTCCCATGGTGTATCTAGTTGATAAAGTTGAGCAGTTGATTATAGACGAGATGGCTCTGGAGACAGCCTTTGAGGGACATCGTTACTATGATCTGATGCGTTTCGCTTTACGTCGTGAAGACCCTGCGTTCTTGGCAGAGAAGATTGCTCGTCGTAATGGAGAAGAAGCACCTCGAGATGAGGCACTTTATCAAAAACTTCTGAATAAAACCAATTGGTTTGTCCATAAGGCGAAATAATGCATTCGTATAATCTCGTCACTATTCTTGGCCCCACAGCATGCGGTAAGACAACGCTTGCTGTGGCTTTGGCCAACCGTTTGAATACGGCCGTTATCAGTGCTGATAGCCGTCAGGTGTACCGATCTATGGATTTGGGAACGGGTAAGGATTTGGGCGAGTATGTGATAGATGGTCGTGAGATCCCTTATCACTTGATTGATATTGTAGATGCGGGATACAAGTATAATGTCTTTGAGTATCAGCGAGATTTTTTGAAGGTGTATCAAGCCTTGCGTACTGAAGGACAAACTCCAGTCCTTTGTGGAGGTACCGGAATGTATTTGGAATCCGTGCTGCGTGGCTATCGCTTGGTAGAGGTTCCGGAAAACAGAGCGTTGCGTGTATCCCTCGAAGATAAGTCGCTTGATGAACTAACAGAGATTTTACGCGGATACAAGCAGCTGCACAATACGACAGATGTAGACACCTGCAAGCGCGCTATTCGAGCCATCGAAATAGAGGAGTATTATCAAGCAAACGACGTGAATGTTCGTGAGTTCCCGGAGATAAAAAGTCTGACTATCGGGCTTGACGTATCTCGTGAGCTTCGTCGTGAGCGTATCAGTCGCCGTCTTCGCGAACGTTTGGAACAGGGGATGGTAGAGGAGGTTCGTAGTATATTGGCTACAGGGGTATCGCCCGAGGATTTGATTTACTATGGATTGGAGTATAAGTATCTTACCATGTATGTAATAGGCCAATTGACCTACGATGAGATGGTTGGCCAACTGGAGATTGCCATCCATCAGTTTGCCAAACGTCAGATGACCTACTTTCGAGGGATGGAGCGTCGTGGAGTACCCATCCATTGGATTGATGCAGAGTGTCCTACTGATGAAAAGGTGGAACAAATCTGTCAATTGCTATCTAAAAATTAGAAAAGGTAAAAAAAGATGAGCGGAAATTCAGAATCAGCAAATACGAGTCGTTGGGGCATCGTGTATGTACCCATGGCTGGAGCTAGAAAGAAACATCGTCGTTGGCATCAGATCAAGGAGTACCTTGAGTTAAAGAAGGTGCAATATGATTATATACAGTCTGAGGATTATGGAGCAGTAGAGCGACTTACTCGTATGTATGTGGAAAACGGCTATAAGACCATCGTAATTGTAGGTGGCGATATGGCAGTAAATGATGCGCTGAATGGTATCATGACCTCATCTGTCGAGCGTCTTGACGACATCTCCTTTGGTATTATAGCTAATGGTATAGGTAATGATTTTGCTGATTTTTGGGGATTGGGCGTTGATGATTATAAGAAGTCTATTGACTGTATCATTAAAGGAACGCGTCGTAAGATTGACATCGGATATTGTTCCTATATGCAAGGGGAAGAGATAAAGAAGCGTTATTTCCTTATGGCTGTAAATATTGGTTTAGGTGCCGAGGCTATCAAGATTTCCGATGAGTGTAAGCATTATTGGGGTAAGCGAAACCCGACCTATATTATCAGTCTTTTCCGTTTGTTCCTACGTCGTAAGCTCTATAAGATGCATCTTAAGGTCAATGATGAGGTGATTAACGAGCGTTTGATGACGGTGTGTGTGGGTAATTCTCGTGGATATGGATTGACACCTAGTGCTGTCCCATACAATGGTTGGCTTGATGTGTCTGTTGTTTATCGTCCAGAGTTTTGGCAGATGGTGCAAGGATTGTGGATGTTACTTCGTGGGCATATCCTTAATCATAAGCAAGTGAAGCCTTATCGTACGAAGAAGGTGACGCTTTATGGCTCTGAAGGAGCGACCATTTGTGTTGATGGACGTACCTTGGAATATAGTTGCCCATTGGAGATTTCGTTGATGCCTGAATACTTGAATTTTATTGTTCCAGATTAAGAAGTAAATAGTTCTCTTTCTATTGATTGTTGACTATTCTGACTCATTAATTCTAATTCCTTAGGATAGTGGCGAGAAACTTCTTAGCTTGATGATAATCAATGTTTCGTCGGTTGGCGTAGTCTCTTAGTTGTTCTTCACTGATGTTACCAACAGAGAAATAACTTGCTTTAGGGTGGGCGAATATAAGTCCTGATACGCTGCAATGAGGTCTCATTGCTCCATTCTCGGAAAGGGTGATACCAATCAGTGAAAGATTCAGTAGTTCATCGAGAATAAAGTTTATCGATTGATCGGGTAGGCTAGGGTAGCCTACGGCTGGGCGTATTCCTTGGAACTGCTCATTATGTAGCTCACGAATGGTCAATTGTTCCTCCTTGGCATATCCCCAATAGTGCTTGCGTATTTCCTCATGCATCTTCTCGGCTGTGGCTTCGGCAAGTCGATCTGAGAGGGTTGAGGATTGAAAGTCGAAAGTTGGAATTTGAGAGTTGGGTAGCTGAGACACCGTGGTGGCGAATAGCCCGATGGTGTTAGTGATGTCTCTGTTGGTTTTCTTAGGAGAGGCCTCCTTAATGAAATCACTAAGGCAGAGAGTGTAGCCAGACTTTCCCACGTGTTGCTGGCGGAGAAAGGGGATGCGCACCTTATCGTTCACTATGATATCATCTCTCTCACTATAAGCGTCGGCAAGGAGGAAAAGGGCGTGGCATATGGGCTCGTCTGCCCATTGGCGCAAGAACTCTATGGCTTCGTCGTAGAGCTTTGTGGCTTCGCGAGCCTTATGCTGCTCCTCAGTTGGAAATGTGGCTATCCACGAAGCACGGCACGAGGGGCAGTTGTGTACGTCGGCAATAGTCGCAAATCGCGGTTCCATGCCCCAAGCATGGAAATAATAAATCCAATTGATGTAGGGGACTACCTCACGGACGGTATAGTGGAGAATTCTTAGTTCTGGATGATGAATTCTCCTATTCGTGTCGGCTTCAGGGAATTCAGAAACCATAATTCAGCATTCAGTATGAAACTCCATCCTCTCGCCCATTACGCTTTCGTCGAACTTGCCATCCGTATACACGGCATGTCCGTTGATCCAGGTGTGGGTGATGTCCCAGCGGAAGGTGTGCCCTTCAAAGGGGCTCCATGCACATTTGCTCTGTATCTCTTCAGGAGTGACAGTATGGGGGGCATTGGGATTTAGGAGTACGAGGTCGGCACGGTAGCCTTCGCGGATGAAGCCGCGCTCCTTCACCTTATATAGTAGGGCGGGGTTGTGAGCCATCTTCTCCACTACTTGAGGAAGGGTGATGATACCTTCGTCGGCAAGCTCGAGCATTGCTGGCAGTACGTACTGTATGGTAGGTATGCCCGATGCTGCCTTCAGACTTCCTCCCACCTTGTCGGCAGGAAGGTGGGGCGCATGGTCTGTACCGATGACATCAATGAGTCCTTCTCGCAGTGCCTTGCGCAGTGCGTCTCGGTCTGCCTTAGTCTTCACTGCAGGATTGCACTTGATGCGTGTACCATAGGTAGCATAGTCTGCGTCTGTGTAATAAAGGTGTGGTAAGCACACCTCAGCAGTCACTTGCTTATTTTTGAGGTCATCTTGTTGTAGCAACTCTAGCTCGCGAGCTGTGCTGATGTGCATGATGTGTATCTTGGCTCCGGTCTTCTTGGCCAGTTCGACAGCTTTCTTGGTGGATTGGTAGCAAGCCTCCTCGCTACGGATGAGGGGGTGGTATGACACGTCGGGGTCATCACTTGCTGTCTCCTCCTTATACTTGGCGGTGTTGGCTGAGATGATGCTTTGGTCCTCGCAGTGTAGGGCAATGAGGGTGGGCGACTCACTGAAGATGCGCTCGATGCGCTCGTCTTGATCGACGAGCATACCCCCTGTGCTACTACCCATGAAGAGCTTCACGCCACAGACGGTACATGGGTCTACACGGCTAATCTCCTCGATGTTATTGGTCGTAGCACCAAGGTAGAACGAGTGGTTGACGAGGCACTTTGTCTTGGCCTCGGCAAACTTCGCCTCCAGGGTTTCTATTGTGGTGGTTTGCGGATTGCAATTGGGCATGTCCATCACTGAGGTAATGCCACCCCGTGCTGCCGCACGGCTCTCGGTGTACATGTCTGCCTTGTGTGTAAGTCCTGGGTCACGGAAGTGTACATGGTCATCAATACAGCCTGGGATGAGGTACTTCCCTTGGGCATTGATTACATTATCAGCAGAGATGTCGGGTATTTCTGTACCACGTATAATGGTTGCTATGCAGTTATTCTTGATAAGTACGCTACCTACAAACTGCTCGCCTTCGTTTACGATAGTGGCTTGTTGAATCAGGGTGGTCATGGGAGTTTTTAGTTAGGAGTTTATAGTTAGGAGTTAGGAGTTTGGGCCTTTCACCCATAAGCTATCACCTATACCCTTTCGAGTTGGGAGTTTAGAGTCGTTTGTTGGGAGTATGCTCCACGATGTGGGAATAACTCCTAGCTCCTCACTCTCAGTCTTGTTGCTCATGGTTTTGCACCACCTTGCGGAAGGCGGCAGGCACGGGTACTTCAAAGTGCATCAACTCGCGTGTCATAGGGTGTATGATCGATAAACGATGGTTGTGTAGCATGAGTCTGCCTATGGGGTTGGTCTTTCCGCCATATTTGCGGTCGCCAGCTACGGGATAACCTATTTCGGCAAGCTGTACTCGAATCTGATTTTTACGTCCAGTGAAGATCTGTATATCAAGTAGAGCGTGGTAGTCGTTGCTCTGCACCACGCGATAGCGTGTCACTGCGAGGCGTCCTTCATCGGGCTTGCGTGCCACATACACCATCATGTTGTTACTATTTTCCACAAGGTTGTGGCGTAGCTCCTGCTGGGAGATTTCGGGGCAGCCTTCTACTACTGCAGTATAGGAGCGTTCGCGCACATAGTTGTCCCAATTATAGCGTAACTCGCGTTGTAGATCTGGGTCTTTGGCGAAGACGAGGATGCCTGAAGTGTATTGGTCGAGGCGGTGACAAACATAAGCCGTCGAGCGGGCATCCTTTTGTTTCAAGTAGTCGGTGAGCAGACTCTGTGCAGTCTTTTTCTTGTTGTCGTGTCCCACGGTAAGCAGTCCTGCAGCCTTTTCTACCACTATGAGATGTTTATCTTCATAGAGAAGGTGTAGCTGGCTAGCGCGAAGCACAGCAAAGGGGCGAGTGAAGTTTACCGAAACTTTGTCGCGTGGTGTCAGGGGGGTGTCAAATTGGGTCAAGGGTTGTCCGTTTACCGCTACGTGGTTATGGGCAAGCATTGACTTGATGTCACTTTTGCTCTTGGGCGCAAGTATTACATATAAGAACGGCAGCAGTGTAGTGTTCTCTACAGGGGAGTAGTGAAATATCTGGTTAGGGCCTTTCTTGCCATGTCGTTTGTTATTCTTCATATATGTATGCGTGAATGTATTGTGATAAAGACTACTTAGTGATATCTATCAGGTAAGAGATTTTTCCTGTGATGGTCGTGTTCGCTGAACGGCCGAATGGGTCTGCCTTAGAGTTGCCAAACATATCGGAAAGTCCGAAGAAGTAGCGTCCCTCAAGGATGAAATTCCCAACTTTTGTTTTTAGTTCCATACCCAAACCTCCGGCAATACCATATTCGAGTCTGTTTTCAATAGGCTTGCCATACTGCTTGTTAGTGCTGTTAGGTCGCATCTCAGGTTTCCAGGGATATTCCTCAGAGAAGCCATAGCGCTCCTCATCATTGAGGAAGAAACCAAATTGAGGACCTGCATTGACGAAAAACTGCAGTCCGCGTTCTTCCTTTCCCCATCCAAGATGAGCAAAGAAGGGTATCTCGATGTAGTTCGTGGTACGATGGTAGGTATTGTTGCTACCATCTTCGATGAGCTCTTGCCAACCTCGTTGGGCAAAGTTTACCTCGAGTTGAGCAGCACAAATGAGTGCAAAATACTTTTCGGTGGTATATCGCATGGTGAATCCACCTGTTAGGCCAGGGTGCAATTCCTGCTTGATGGTGGGGCTGAAATCTACTCGACTGAAGTTGCATCCACCATTGATGCCGATTGCAAGGTTGCTACGTAGTTCACCGACTTGAGCAAACGATATTGTGCTTAATAGCAGACTGATGATGGGTATGAGTAATCGTTTCATCAGTCAAAATCGATTGTTTGCAGGTTAAAGTCGCGTGAGAAGTGCACGAAGAATACTTTACGATTGATGAAGCCACCCCAATTGTTGACGCGCTCAAACTTGAATCCCGTCTGCAAGGGGGTATACTGCATTTCGTTCAGTCTGTTGTCCATGTCGGTTCCATACAGATGCATTGCTTTCAGGAAATAGTAGGTAACATCGAATCCCAGAATAGCATACTTAGGATAGCGGTTCACAATCTCCTTGCTATAGGTGCGGCGATATTTCTGATGGAATGCCTTAGCCTCTGGCAATAGATTGTTGGTATAGAACGAAGAGTAGAAATAGGTGCCTATTTCATAGAATGAAGCCAAGTGGTTGTTGGTATATACCTGATACTGAGGGTATCCAAAGAGGTTGATGCCGAACTTTGTTGATGCCGTATCTCGTACTAAGAGTTGGAATACGGGTACCATATTGTTCAAGCAACCACTCTTGTCAGATGTCATCATCAAGATGTTCTGTCGCTGTGTGTCGAGGTGAGTGAGTATGGTGTCTTTGTTGGTTGCGGTATCGGCCAACAATACGGTGTAGGGTACATTGCGGTAGCTGAGTTCGCGTTTGAAGCCACTGATGAGGTCATCATCCTTCTCTTCTGGTGACTCAAAGAACACAACGTTTGGCTGCGGGAATTGCATGAAGAAATGATCGTACACCTCAGAGTAGAAATAGCTTTGCGGCGTGTTCACTTGATACACGTAGGGATTGGTGAATACCGCGTCGACCTGTCGGGCAAAAGGTATCACCATACGAATGCCGTTGTTTTCAGCGAACACTGCAGCTTCGGCAATATGTGTGTCATACACGGGACCAATGATGAGATTCATCTCCTTCATTTCGGGTTTGTCTAAGATGGATTGGATAGAGGCCCACTTGTTCCCTGAATCATAGACGTGTAGATCCACTGATACACCCTGCTTTTTGAGACTATCCAATGCCAATAATGCACCCTCATAGAATTCTACCATTTTCATCTGCTCGCTTGAAACACTATCGTTCAGCATGAGTGGTAGTATGATAGCCGTCTTAATCTGTTCGATATCTTTGGGTACAACTTTCAGCTCGGCAAAGAGTTCCTCATCGGTAGGGATGACAGTCACCACAGGAGCAATTTCTTGTTGCTCTTGCTTTTCTTCTTGTTCTGTCTTGGAGTAGGGGATGCACAATACCTCGCCAATCCTCATTTTACGCTCACGCAATTCAGGGTTGGCATTCACCAGTTCCAGTTCGCTGATGCCATACATACGGCTGATGCGGTATATATTCTCTTTGCGTTTCACCAAGTGCTCAGTGCGGCATCTGCTCGCCTTTTCTTCTGCTTTGGGCGAGGAGGGTTGCGCGGCTATGGGAGCCGGTTCTGTAACCTTGGGCTGTGTATTCTCCGGGGTTGTGACTTTTCGTTCTGGGATCACGATGACCTGTCCCACTTTGAAGTTCTCGGCACTCAGTCCAGGGTTGGCATTGCATATCTCACGTGCGGTGAGACCGTAGATTACGGTTAGGCGATACAGGGTCTCACCTGTCTTGATGGTGTGGAAACGCTCTTCTCCAGTCTGTACTTGTGGTACATTTGAGGTATTCTCAGTCTTCTTGTTTTGGGGGATGCGCAGTTGTTGCCCTACCTTTATCACCACCTCACTTCCGGGGTTTAGGCGTATGATCTCGGCTTCCGTAACTCCATACATGCGAGATATGGAGTAGAGCCCTTGCCCCTTGGTTACTGTATGGAAGAACTCGTTTCCGCTCTGTGCCATTGCTCCCTGCGCTCCAAAAGCTAAGAGAGATATCAGTAATATGTGTTTGATCAATCTGTTCATACTTCACCCAATATCTAAGTAATACAACTTGCAAAATTAATGTAAGCCGAGGTAAATATCAAATTTATTTGAATATTTCCGATGCTCGTCCTTGATAACACGGATAACTTAAAGTCTCTCTTGTGTCGGAATATGCTGATTGCCCGACACCTCAGAGGAGTATCTGTGTGGCTTCCTTTACTTTTGTATCCTTAGCAATTGCTTTTCACTGGCGAAAGCCTGCGTCATGCGTTGCCGACCATAGGGAGTGAGGTCGGTGGGGATAGTATCTTCGGGTATGATACGAAAGTCTTCTGTACGGCTCCACTCAGCCCGTTCTGTCCACACGAGGGTAGGGGTTAGGCTTCTTAGTCTGGTCGTGGCACCAATCTTTTCGATGACCAACTCCACCTCAAGGCCCACATCGCCGTGGACGATGCTCATATTCGAAACATAGTTCCCCAATGAGTACACCACGGCATGGTGAGTGGGGTAATCGGTGTGAGGTGTCAATTCAAAGGGTTGCACCACATGAGGGTGGCTACCGATGACGTGGTCTACCCCTTGGGAGATGAGCCATTGGGCCAGGTTGCGTTGCTCCACATTGGGTGTCTGCTGGTATTCATTTCCCCAATGTACGATAGCAATGATGACATCAGGCCTCATGGTGCGTGCTGCGTGTATGTCGGCTTCCAACTCCTTTCGTTCAAGGCTATTGACTATATTGGGTGGAGTGGTGGATATGCCGTTAGTCCCGTAGGTGGCACAGAGAAGGGCGATGCGTATGCCGTTCTTTTCCACGATGAGAGGGTAGCGGTCGGCTCGGTCTTGAGCATCACGGTAGGTTCCTACGGCATGGAGTCCTATGGAGTCGATGAGTGTGAGCGTGCGTTCCAATCCGCGACGTCGTCGGTCGAGGCTATGGTTGTTGGCCGTAGCCAGGATGTCAAACCCGGCATCCTTGATGGCATAGAGGTACTCGTCTGGGGCACTGAACTGGGGGTATCCACGATAGGGCTTACCGCCCAGTGTGACCTCAAGATTCCCGATGGCGATGTCGGCACGGCTGATGTGCTCTTTGACCAATGAGAAGCAACGGCTATAGTCGTAAGTACCGTCAGTACGCAGTGCGGCATCGATCTGTGCCTGATGCTGCATGAGGTCGCCTACAAACAATAACCTGACCTGTTGCCCATATAACGATATCGGGAGCAACAGCAGGAGGAAGATACGTACGATTCTCATGTCAACGTCTAAGTGTGTACAAAAGGACCTGTTTGTTGATTAGGCAGATTACTTTAATCCGAAAGCTAATGCACTGAATTAGAGAATGGCATTTGATTATACTGTAAGCTGCTCTTGCTCGCAGAAGCAACCGTCGAAATGGCTCTCCACACCTTCTACGGGGGCATCGAAAAGACCGAACAGAGCAGAGCCCGAACCACTCATGGCGGCATACCGGGCACCTAATTCGTAGAGCTTCTCCTTGATGGTTGCCAACTCGGGATGGAGGGCAAAGATGCCTTTCTCGAAGTCATTGCTGATGGTGTCGCGCCACTCGGTGATGGGGCGCACGATCTTTGCGTCGAGTGTCACGGCAGGCCTCTCGGGATGAACCATAGAATAGGCCTCCTTGGTAGAGACGAACACGTCGGGTTTGACAACGACAAGATACATCTCCTTCAGAGATAGGTCTATGGGGTGAAACTCGTTGCCGATACCTGTGGCATAGACGGGCTGAGAGGTGATGAAGAAGGGACAGTCGGCACCAAGCCGGGTGGCATAGGCCTCTAATTGCTCGGTGCTGATGTCTAAGCTGAACATCTCGTTGAGGAGCCGCAGCATGAAGCTGGCATCGGCAGAGCCACCACCCAAGCCTGCTCCTGTAGGGATATGCTTGTGCAGGTAGATATCGACAGAGGGAAGTGTATAGTCGGCCGCCAATAAGCGATAGGCACGCACGACAAGATTGGTGTCGGGGACGCCAGCAATCTCTATGCCGCTGATGTGTAGCCGGCAGTCATAGTCGGCCCCCTCGGCTACGATCACTTCCAAAGCATCGCGAATGGGGATGGGATAGAAGACTGTGTCGAGGTTGTGATAGCCGTCGGGGCGGCGTTCGGTAACTTGCAGGCCGATGTTGATTTTGGCATGAGGAAAGGTTAGCATAGGCTTTGGATTCTTGATTCTTTTATCTCGTGGTTCGGCATGTAGCTAATGCTACCACTTCCACCACCGTTAGCACTCCATTCACTACTCGGAAGCGGATGTCATGGCCTTCATAAGGCATGCCATAGATTTTGTCGGGATTGTCTTGGTATTGTGGACGAGGGTCGAGGGCAAGCACACGGGTAAGGGCCGCTATACTATCGGTAGGTATGAGCGACCTCAGGTGCTTGGGGAAGTCGACCTCCAACTCCTGCCAACGATGTTCGTCGACAAATCCGCTACGGGCCCCTGGGTGGCAATCAGCATAGGTGACATAGGGCTTGATATCGTAGATGGGCGTACCATCCATGAGGTCAGCACCCAAGACATGAATCACAGGGCCTTCCTTTTCGGTGAACTCTATGGACTCAATCTTTACAGATGACAAACCTAAAGGGTTGGGACGATAGGGCGAACGGGTGGAAAAAATCCCCATCTGGGTATTTCCGCCCAAGAGAGGAGGACGCACGGTGGGCTGCCACATGGGGGCTCCGCGTTCCTCTTTCGTCTTGTTGGCTGAGAACTCCCATACAATCCATAGATAGTCGAACCCTTCGAGCCCACGCAAGGCATCGGCATTGCGGTAGGTAGATTCGAAGACAATGCATCCCTTCAGCTCGTCAATGATACCGCTCTGACGGGGTACTCCGAACTTTGTAGGGAAGGCACTGTGGAAATAAGCGATGGGAGTGATGATCATCGTTTATCCTTTTATGTTACTATCTTCAAGGCCATAGCCATACTTCTTGTCCGCAACCTTCAGAAGCACAGATATAACAATCGCAATAACACCAAAGAGTGCAAATATAGACATCGGTAGAGTGTAATCGATAGTACCATTAGCGGTATTATTGGATATTACCTTACCTATAAGCACGGGCACCATTGAAAGACCAATATTCTGAATATAGAATATGATAGCATAAGCCGAGCCCAACTGCTTCATCGGGATAATCTTTGGTACTGCGGGCCACATAGCCGATGGAACGAGTGAGAATGCGATACCCAAAATCACCATAATAGCAATAGCAAACCACCACTCATTGAGAATAGGCAACGCAAAGAGAACGTGTACCAAAGTGAGCATCAACGAACCGCTAATCATCAGCGTTGCACCCTTGCCCAGGCGGTCATACAATGAGCCGAATACAGGAGTAAGCAAGATTGTTCCGAAAGGCAACATTGCGGGAATCAAACCTGCCAATTCGGGCTCTACGCCATACTTGTAAATCATCAACTTTGTAGCAAACTTCAAGAATGGGAATACACCCGAGTAGAACAATACGCACAAGATAGCAATCAACCAGAAACCCTTGTTTGTGAAGATTACCTTCAAGTCGCTGAAGTGGAAACCCTCTTCTGCCTCCTGCTCCTCGGCAGCGGCTACCGATGCACCCAACTTCTTGTCCATTACGCAGTAAACCAGGAACGATACAACGCCTACACACAACAATGCTGCGCCCAACAAAACGGGAGCCGATGCTGCGCCCATCTTGTTGGCAATAGGCAAACTGCAAGCCAATGCAGCGGCAGTACCAATTCGAGCCATTGCCACCTGCAAGCCCATAGCCAATGCCAACTCGTGGCCTGTAAACCATTTTGCTATAATCTTCGTTACTGTAATACCTGTAATCTCTGCACCCATACCGAAGATAGCAAATCCCAATGCCGCTAAAGCAACCTGCACAGGGTAGCCGAAAATCTGAGCATCGCCAAATGAGTTATCCAAAGCATACCACTTCAACAATGCACCCACGAACATCAACGAACTACTCATCGTTCCAGTAAAGCGTACGCCACACTTGTCGAGGATGATACCTCCGAAGAACAACATCAACAAGAATACGTTGATGTAGCCGTATGCGCCTGAGAAGAATCCATACTCATCGCTTGTCCAACCCAACCCACCCTCTGCGGGGCTCTTTGTAAGTAAATCCTCCAGCGGAGCCATTACATCAGTAATAAAATAGCCGCACATCATCGTGAACGATACGATGAGCAACGCAGTCCAACGAGCCGCAGGCGAGTCGTTGAGTTTCTTGTAAA
This sequence comes from Bacteroidaceae bacterium, assembly GCA_045654565.1. GTDB lineage: Bacteria > Bacteroidota > Bacteroidia > Bacteroidales > Bacteroidaceae > UBA1189. The sequence goes on along the minus strand of JAZONP010000090.1, from coordinate 2,939 downwards.
TTTCAGTCATAATCTTATTTAAGTTTTATTAGTAATTTTTTTCAAAATATGCGGTCAAGTCCTTGTCGTTAGCCTGTTGGATGGAGGGCTACGGGCTTATTTGTCAATATAAAATTTCAGCGCTTCGTAAGCATCCTCAATGCCCAACTCACCAGCCTTCGATAGGTCCAGACATCCCTTGTGGGTATCTTTCATATAAATCTGCACCAAACCTCTGTTGTAGTATGCTTCGCCGAAGTTGGGGTGCAACTCTATGGCTTTCGAATAATCCTCAAACGCTTCGGGGTATTTTCCTGATATGGCATATAAGCCCGCACGGTTGTAATAACTGTACGCAAAATCGGGATACAACTTTATAGCCTTGTTTATATCCTCTATGGCATCATCGTAGTTGTATATACGCGAACTGCGATTGTTCAGGCGTTTTGCCGGGTCCGAATCTATGGTTATTCGCTGGAACGAATTATCAATCGACGATATAAAGTCAATCATCTCGGCTCTCGTCGTCGAACGATTGATGTATAGGAACGGATTCGATGGATTGGCCGTGATAGCAAATGTAAGTGTACCTACGGCATTGGTATATTGCTTTATCAGAGATTGTGTAACACCTCGCTTGAAAAGCAGAATCCAATTCTCCTCTCTATGCAGTTGCTCGGCCATCTCTCTGTCAAGTGCAACCAAAGAATCGGGCTGAATATTACTGCCGTCACGCGAAAGATGCAATCTGTCGTCACCCACCTTTTCGATGAAATCCTCCAATCGTTGAGCGTGATACAGCTCCTGTCGAGCCAACATCGTTGAGTCGGCAACGGTAATCGTGAACTTAAACAACGGAATAAGATTGATGTCATTGTTCTGCGCTGCAGTCTGCTCGATGTTGCTATCGAAACTACTTCCTTTTACGTCGGCATCAAACGACAACAACTTGTCAAATTTCTGTGTCGTATCCGAGTAAATCGAGTATGTCGAATCTGTCAAGCGCGACTTGTGGTCTGCAATCTTACGCTCGGCAATCTGTCTGTCGGACTGTGCTCCCTTCATATCTCCCTTAATCATTCGCATATAACTTCTGTTAAGGAATGCGTTTGCAAAATCGGGGTATAGATTTATGGCGCGAGAATAATCCTCTATGGCCTTGTCAATATTGCCAATCTGTGAATGCAATCCAGCACGGTTGTAATAGACCAAAACATTCTCGGGCGAATACTCCGCTACGCGGTTGTAATCCTCCATAGCGCGGTTATAATCGCCAATCTGTGTTCTTACAATAGCGCGGTTGAAGTATGTTAGCGAACTCGTTGAATCCAATTTGATTACGTGGTCAAAATCGCTCAATGCCAATAGTGGACGATTGGTGTTAGAATAGACCAATGCACGGTTAAAGAACGAAAGCAGATATGTCGAATCGTGCTTTATGGCTATATCGAGGTCCGCCTCAGCCTCTTTGTGTCTGTTTTGCTGCATATAAAGCACGCTGCGGTGATTATATCCGTTAGGGTCTTCGCGGTTGGTACGTATGGCACGCTCATAATCTTCGTATGCACGCACCGTATCTTTCAGGTGCTGATAACACAATCCACGATTCACATATGCATCTGCAACTTTCTTCTCGTGGCGGATAAACATATCGAAATCCTCAATAGCCTCCTTGAATTGCTGATTGAGCAGTCGTGTCACGCCTCGGCTGTAATAAGGGTCGGGTAGGTCGGGGCGCAAATCAATAGCCTCGTGAAAATCCTTTAGCGCATCGTCGTAATTGCCCAATCGTGAACGAGTGATAGCACGGTAAGTATAAGCAATCGTATATACAGGATTCTTCTCCAGAGCCGACGAGAAGTCGCTGTCGGCACCTAACAAATCGTCAAGATTATATTTTGCAATTCCGCGCAGGAAATATCCCTCATAGTCATCCTCGTCAAAGCGCAACAATACATTCAGAGTCTTTATCGCCTGCTGGTAGTCGTTGTTCATCATTGCCTGACGACCCATATAGTGAAAATACTCTTTGTTGTATTGTGTGTTGGCGCACCAAGCACCAAGCAGTATGGCTACGGTCAAAACCGTTTTTAATAAGCCTTTTCGCATCTTTCGAGTTCGCTACAATCAGTTGAGGGTTTGTTAAATAAACGTGTTCGCAAAGGATTTATTGCTGGTCGTAACCGAATCTGCGCAACTGTCTTTCGTTGTTACGCCAATCCTCTTGCACCTTGACGAATAGTTGCAAAAATACCTTCTTCCCCAAGAATCGCTCCATATCCTCACGGGCTTGCTGTCCTACACGCTTTAGGCGCTCACCCTTGTGGCCTATGACGATTCCCTTCTGCGAAGAACGAGCAACGTAGATGTTTGCCGCAATGCGGTCAATCGTAGGCTCCTCCTTGTAAGTGTCAATCTCAATTTCGCAGCAGTAGGGTATCTCTTTATCGTAATTAAGGAGTATCTTCTCGCGGATAATCTCCGATGCAAAGAAACGTAGAGTCTTGTCCGTCAAAGTATCCTTCGGGTAGAATGCCTCGCCTTCGGGCAGACGCTCCAATATGGCCGCCAATACTCCTGCCATTCCGACCTTTTCTTTGGCCGATACGGGGATAATCACAGCCTGTGGCATCTTCTCCTGCCACTGCGCAGCCAACACCTCCAACGCCTCGGGTGTCGAAAGGTCAATCTTGTTGATTACAACAATCGCGGGAATACCACTGCGATTGATTTTCTCGACGATAGACTCCGAGCGGTCACTCTGCTCTACGGTATCAGTAACGTACAAAATAACGTCGGCATCATCCACTGCACCCTGCACAAAGTTCATCATCGACTCCTGCAACTTATATGCGGGCTTTAGAATTCCAGGGGTGTCGGAATATACAATCTGAAAGTCCACGCCCTTTACAATACCCATAATACGGTGACGAGTCGTTTGAGCCTTTGATGTGATAATC
>JAZONP010000089.1:0-3283 GCA_045654565.1 Bacteroidaceae bacterium | reverse complement strand
GATGCTGGTAAGACCCACTGGGTAGAGAACGATGAAATAATCATTAGCGTTAAGTCTGAAAAGTACGGCACACAATACGCAACGCTTACCTATAACGGTGAAGAATGGTGTTTCGATGACTATCTCAAATACCTTGAAGGTGAAAACGAGGAAGACGGAACTCTTGAGGTTACAGCCCTCTATGCTCCTTGCTATGAGGTGCTGGATGATGCCATTTCGCTGAAGGAAGGAAAGACAGAGGGTATGGATGAATACCTTGAGGTCAAATGCCATATAGAGAACAGAGGTGTCTTGCAAATTCCTTTTTCGCAGGCAAAGCGCAACTACAGCCGAATCCGTATTGCATGCGCGTCCGAGGTTAAAAGCATTTTTATAGCAGCAGGAAGATTTACACCTGCAGGTATAGAAAAAGAATATAGTGAAGTCTTTTATAATGAAACACCTTTCAGCGTAGATGAAAACGGCAATGCTTATATCTACGGCTCCTTTGGTAAGAATGACCAAAATCAATATGGTTGGATTTATGTGGAGGATTGGGATATTGAGCAAGTTCCTTTGATTGATTATTATTACTTCACAAAGGCTACCGAGCCAGGCAAGAGTTATGCTTTGGATGCAAGAGTTAAAAGCGGTAAGTCCATCGTGTTTGTCGAGGGTGTCAGCCGTGAGGCAGGATGGTACGATGTCAACAAGGTGGGGATGGGCGACAATGGCGACATCAACATGTGTTGGGCTGCGGCAGCGTCGAACATCATAGAATGGTGGCAAGACCGCTATGTGGCTGCAGGGAACACCCTGCCTGCGCAAGCCGTCACGGGACCTGGCGAGACCTATGAACTGGCTCTGATGGAGGTCTTCCACGACCAATGGAACAATGACAAGGGCGGTCAGGTGGCCGAGGCCGTGCCCTGGTACTTCGAGGGAATCAACTATGGCGAGACCGCCTCGCCCGGCTCGCAGGCCTATCCTCTGTCGAGCAACTCGGGAGGCTACTTCAAGGAGATATGGAAGACGGACATCTACCCCCATCTCTACCACGAGTATACCTATATGCTGGATATGTACAAGAATCTGTATGTGGGCGAATTCAACAACTATACCCTCTGGGGCAATGGCTCGACGCTATTAGGTGAGGAGCGACTGAGATACTTCACCCAGCTGGTGGTCGACTTCGTGGACCGCGGCATCGCTGCGCTGACCGTCTCGCTCTCATCGAACCTGCAGACCCTGCACCACGCCACGACGATATGGGGCTATGAGATAGACCACGAGACGGGACTCCTCACCCGCTTGTGGATAACCGACTCGGACGACCTGACCGAAGAGCCCAAGGAACCGCTGCTGAATGAGTATGAGGTGAGCATCGGAGAGGGCATGTCGCACATCAAGCTGTCGTCATCGTCGGTACGCTATGGGGCTTGCTACGCTGTGGCGCTGACTCCCGTCTCGGGATATAAGCGTTGACCTCCCTGACCTTGAAGCCAAAACTTGGGCAGGATATACTTGGAAGAGTATTACACTGAAATAACCCACACTGGCGAATGCAACGAATGTAAATCAAATCAATAACCTATGGGCAGGCAGGCTTGACCGCCCGCCGACTCTATAGACCCATTACCTCATGTTGTCTTGTGGCAGCATGGGGTTTTTCCAAACAACTTCTTATTCCGTCACGGCGGATATGTTATCCACCGTTAACGAGTATGAGGGTCTGCGACCCGTAAATATGACAGGGGTCAGAGACCTCTACCTCCACATCATCGGATGGCACATCCGATGAGACGAGAAGAAGAAGTAAAACGAGTATGTAAACTTAATAACTTATAACTCATAAACTTAAACGTTATGTACCAAAATGTACCCATTGAATTGATCGAGCGCATAGAGGCGCTGGAGAGAAGGTTAGAAAAAAATTGAAGCAAGGGGGACCCACCCCAGCCCTCCCTGTGAGGGAGGGGGTACGTACATCGCGAAACAGAAAGTCCTCCCTCACAGGGAGGATTTAGGTGGGTCCCTTACTAAGTTACTGGACCACCGCACGCCCGACGGTCGTTACCTCGTCACACGCAAGGTGCACTGGCAGGCGGTATATAGGGTGTTGGTCGATGAGGGGTGGTATGATGCCTCGCTGGGCTATGCAGGCTTTGTTGATTATATCCGTTCGGTGGCTCCACCGGGCGGATTTCGCATTATGCCCGACGTGGAGACCATACGCCACATATCGCAGACGCTCTACGCCCGTCCCTTCCACGACTGGCGCTACGATGCCGCCTACGGCACCAAGCGCTGGGCATACGAGCGGATGAGGACGGTGGCAGAGGTGTTTCAATCTTGCTTGGGGGGGGAAGAAAAATAGATGTTTCCTTTGCAGAAGTAAACTTTTTCGTTAACTTTGCCGTTGAATTAATAGCGATAGAGTTTATGGCTAAGCGTGAAATCAAGTTTTACAAGCACTATTTTAACGAGTTCTTCGTAGCGCAGAGCGATAAGGTAAGGCGTAAGATAGCGCAAACTTTGGTTTGGATTCAGACGATAGACCGATTGCCAGTCTCGATACTGAAGAGCATAGAGGGCAAAAAGGGACTGTATGAAATCCGTGTCGAGTATGCTGGTAACATCTATCGAGTATTCTGCTGTTTTGACGAAGGCTCATTGGTAATTCTCTTCAACGGCTTTCAGAAAAAGACACAGAAGACACCCACAAGCGAGATTGACAAGGCCGAACGGCTAATGAAAGAATATTTTAACAACAAATAGTTATGGATAAGTCAAAAGAAAATGCCTTGATGAATTGCAGTAGCCTCGATGAATTACTGGATGTAGAGTTCGGTAAAGTAGGCAGCGAAACACGCGAAGAGTTCGACCGTGAGACTGAGGCTTTTTGCCTTGCCCAGACACTCAAGGAGGAGCGCAAACGCGCAGGACTCACGCAAGAGGAACTGGCCGAAAAGATTGGAACGAAGAAGACCTACATCTCTCGCCTCGAAAATGGGAAGGCAGACATACAGTTAGGTACGCTGTTTAGAATCTTCGAAGGATTGGGTCGCCGCGTCAGTTTAACAATCCTTTAATAACCCCATCCAATCAGAGCCGTCCGATTTTCTTAACGGACGGCTCTCATTTTTCTATCGGACAAAGAGTTTTTTCTTATTGAAAGGCTCTGATTTTGGAAAAAGTTGTGGCAGTGGTTTCTTGCAGAGTATGTGTGAGTTACGGCGGATATGCCACATGTGCCACGTGATTGCATAGAGTACTATATACTATAATTAAATAATTATATTTT
>JAZONP010000088.1:0-16273 GCA_045654565.1 Bacteroidaceae bacterium | reverse complement strand
CCATGTTGTACCCCTCGCCAGAGAAGAGTGCAACAGCATTCATTGCCATGTGAAATGTCAAGAAAAGGATGAGGCCAAGTCCTGAAACGCTCATCACCAACTTTCTTCCGATGGATGAATCAATTAACCACATAAATGTTTAGTTTTTAAAGAATTAAGTTATTAATAAATGTTTATAGTATTCGATTGATGGCAAATTTAGTTAAAAAGACTCAATAAACAAGCCAAAAACACAAGTTTTCGCCCTTTTATATAAAAATAGGTGTAAAACAACGGAGGGAACGAAAAAAATGTGTATTTTCGCGGAAAATATATTTAGGACTATGCTAAAAGTAGAAATCATAAACCGCTCGCACCACGCACTGCCGACCTATGCGACACCCTTGTCGGCTGGTATGGACTTGCGCGCCAACCTCACTGAACCCATCGTACTGAAACCCCTCGCACGCTGTATCGTGCCCACAGGGCTCTTCATCGCCCTGCCCGAAGGATACGAGGCACAGGTGCGTCCCCGCAGCGGGCTGGCCATTAAGAAGGGCATCACCGTGCTCAACTCACCCGGCACCGTGGATGCCGACTATCGCGGTGAGGTGGGGGTAATCCTGGTGAACCTCTCATCGGAGGACTTCGTCATCGAGGATGGCGAGCGCATAGCACAGATGGTGATCGCACGCCACGAGCAAGTAGAGTGGGAGGCTGTAGAGGTGCTCAGCGAAACCGAGCGTGGCACTGGCGGATTCGGGCATACAGGAGTGTGAGGGCTATTGACAATTGACAAATCACAATTAGCGTGTTTCGTTCTTGTCCACTACTACTGATATTGGTTGTGCTGTTCACTTCGTGTGGGACAACACGCAGGTCCGTCATGCCCGACAAAGAGGAGGTTGTATTGTCTACCAGCGACCAGCGCAAATACGAATACTACTTCCTCGAGTCGGTACGCCTTGAGCAGCAGGAACGCTACGATGAGGCCTACGAGATGCTGCAACATTGCTTATCTATATGTCCTACAGCACCATCTGCGCTTCACAAGATGGCAAATTACCTCTTCGCATTGGGGCATAAAGAGAAGGCAGCCGAGGCCCTATGCCAAGCCGTAAAGGGTGAGCCAAACAACTATTGGTACCACCACACCTTGGCAAGATATTACCAGAGCAACCGTGAATATGACAAAGCCATAGCCGCCATCGAGGAAATGCAAGCCCTATTTCCCAAGCGCAACGGTGAGCTATTACCAGCACTAGTAAGTCTATACAGCCATACGGGACAATACGACAAAGTAATCGATGTACTCGGAAGATTGGAGGTCATCACTGGGAAGTCTGAGGCTATCAGCATGGAGAAGGTCCGCAACTACCTGCTCATGGGCAACACTGAGGGAGCTTTCAATGAGTTGGAGACATTGGCCGAAGAGTATTCCGATAACAGTTATTACCGTGTCATCCTCGCCGAGGTCTACATGGACCATGGCCGTCCTTCTGAAGCCGAATCCATACTGCGAAACGTACTCGCCGAAGAGCCCGACAACGGAGCCGCTAAGATTACACTCACCGAATACTACAAACTACAGAACGACACGACGCATTACCTTGCCATGGCAGACTCTGTGATCATGTCGGACGGAGTAAACGAGGAGCTTAAGGCACGCATGATGGCACAGCTCATCAAAGAAGAGAGAAACAGCATTTGGCTTATGGACCTCTTCGAAAGAGCCATCGCCCAGCCTCAGCAGTCGGCCCAGCTCGGCCACCTATATGCGCAGTACATGATGCATCTTCAGCAACCCGAAGAACGCATCCGCCCCATCTTATTACGCATGCTCGAGATAGAGCCCGACCACGTACCTGCCCGAACTCAACTATTGGCCTATGCAATCCAACGCAACGATGTGGAAGAGATGTTGAGTATCTGCTCCGAGGGCATCGACTACAACCCCGAGGTACTCGAATACTACTATTATAAAGGTATAGGATTGTGCTATTTCATGGGCCTCCCCGACGAGGGATTAGAGACCCTACGTCAAGCCACCCGACAGGTAGGCGAAGGAAGCAATGCCGACATCGTATCAGACATCTACACGACCATGGGTGACCTACTGCAAGAGCGAGGCGAAGTGGATAAGGCTTGCTCATGTTATGAGTCGGCACTGAAATACACCCCTACCGACATTCTTGTGCTCAACAACTATGCCTACCTCTTGGCTCAAGAGGAGCGCGAATTAGAGAAGGCCGAATTGATGAGCCGTCGCACTATCGAAGCCGAGCCCAACAATGCGACCTACCTCGACACCTACGCTTGGATACTCTACAAGTTGAAGCGCTACGAAGAGGCATCCACCTATATTGTGCAAGCTATCGAGGAGGATCCAGAGCCCAGCGATGTGCTCTACGAGCATGCTGGAGACATCTATCTCCGTTTGGGCAACAAAGTCAAAGCGCTCGACTACTGGCACAAAGCACTTGCCCTACAACGCAAGAATGACGCAATAGATAAAAACCTGAATAAGAAGATAAAAGAACTTAATAATTAACCACGAAGATAAAAGGATATAGGTAGAGGTCTATCAGAACGACCCTCGACAATAGGCCTTCTCTTCCAAAGCACTAAACTCATTTATGAAAGCTAGATCATACATCATGCTTACAGTCGTAGCACTGTTCACTCTCTCCCTCACAAGTTGCCGCACCACACGTAAGGCCGAGTCCACTGCCACATCCACCAAAGAACGACAAAACAAAATGCTCGTTCCCCTTGCACAATACCCTGCCGACGTACAATTCGTGAATGCCAAGACCGCCATCACCTTCAGCTATAAAGGGCATGAAGCGACTATCAAGGGACGTCTCCGCATGCGACGCGACGATGCGGTACAATTAAGTTTTACCGCCCTTGGCCTGATGGAGATTGCCGTTATTGAGCTCACCCCCGAGAAAGCTTATATCATTGATAGAGTAAACAAGCGCTATGCGGTGTTTGACTACTCCTCTGGAAAGGCAAACCTTGCCGGCATCAACTTCAACACCATACAATCTCTCTTCTGGAACCGCCTCTTCATTCCTGGCGAGAAAGAGGTTTGGAATAACACCAAGGACTTCTCCATCAGCAAGATGAACACGCAACGACTTGTAGAGCCCAGCCGTCAACGCATACTCAAGTGCAAGTTCTACACCGATGCCGACTGCAAACAATTGCAACAGACCAATCTCAGTCTACAGCAATATGCAGCCACATGGCGTTATGACAATTTCGAATCTATTGATGCTTACGCCTACCCCACCACCCACGACATATCAGTCAGCAGTGCATCGCATACCATCGGTGCACATATAGAGCTCAACAACTTCTCTACCCTCGACACAGGATGGCAGAGCGGCACAGACCTTGCTCGCTACAAGCAAGTCAACCTCGAGCAACTGATGTCGATTCTTGAAATGATTAGATAAGAAATGTTTAAGGAGATAAAGGAAGACAAAAGAAGATAAACCAGATGTATTGAACACACATACAAAGCTATCGGCCTTTATCTCCCTCAACGAAGCAAAGCGAAGTGACAACTCCATTTAACTACTAAAAAGCCCCAATGCAAACGACGAACCGCTTCCTCAGCATCATAGCCTTATCGTTTCTTTTCATAGCAACCTACGGCCAGACCAACTCTAAGGTAGCAGAGATGGAGAGCCAACGTAGTAAGCTAGAGCAAGAAATCAACGAGTCGAAGCAGCTACTCACGACCGCCGAGAAGGACACCGAAAGTCAATTGGCAGCCCTCTCAGCCCTCACTGCGCAGATAAAGAAACAGCAAGAGCTTGTCAACAAGCTGGATGCAGACATACGCGCCACCAATCGTGAGATTAAGAGCATTGAGGAGCAACTCGTGACCCTACAAGCCGAACTTGACCGCCGCCGCGATCACTACGCCCATGCCCTACGTCTGATGACCTCAAGGAACACTTTTGAGAACCGACTTATGTTTCTTCTCTCAGCAGAGTCGTTCAACCAGATGGTGCGCCGTCTGCGTTACCTGCGAGAGTATTCCACCTTCCAGCAGAGACAAGGCGAGGCACTGATGGCTAAGCAAGAGGAACTCAACAACAAGCGTGCCGAGTTGGAGAACACACGCAAATCCTTAAGGTCCCTTCTTGCCAAGCGCATAGAGGAAAAGAAAGAGCTCGACCTTCGTCAAGCCGAGCAGCAGAAGCTCGTAGGCTCGCTCAAGAAGAAGCAGAAGGAGATACGCCAACGCATAGCACAACAACAAAAAGAGCGCAACCGCCTCAACGAGGAGATAAACCGTATCATTGAGGCCGAGATAGCCGCCCGCAATGCAGAGCAAAAGGCCGAAGCGAGCAAGCCGAGTGGTACAGCAATGCCCGTCTATCAACAGAATGCGGCCGACAAGAAGCTCTCTGGCTCCTTCGAGAGCAACAAGGGTCGTCTTCCCGTACCCATCACCGGGCCCTACCTGGTGACCTCGCACTATGGCGTCAACTACGTAGAGGGGCTCAAGAATGTGAAGTATAATAATAATGGTATAGACATCCGTGGCCAACAGAACTGCCAAGCCCGTGCAGTCTTCGACGGTACCGTATCATTCATCTTCGAGCATCCACAGATACAGGGTTCCTACATTGTGATGGTTCGCCACGGACAGTACATCTCGGCCTACTTCAACCTCACCTCACTGAAGGTGAAGAAGGGAGACAAGGTGAAGATCAACCAACCATTGGGTCTCATCCGCTCCGATGCCTCAGGCAACTACACCATGCAGTTCCAGCTCCGCAAAGACACACAGAGCCTCAACCCTGAACAATGGGTGGCGTTGTAGGGTTAGGTTATGGGGGTTATTGGCCGTTAGCTATTGGCCTATAACCCATAGCCACTAACCTATAACCCTTCATATGCAAGCTATTGAGCCCCTCCTCACCCGGGTCGTGCACGAACTCACCACCCCCGACTCCACCGACGCACTCCTGTTCCACCATGCCGATGGACACCCCCTACCCTCACTCAGTGAGTTGACTGAAATTATCGGTCTATGTCGTGCCATCCTCTTCCCCGGATATTTTGGGCACTCTGGCATCAGCGATAGCACCATCGCCTACCACACAGGAGTCAATGTCGAAAGTCTCTATCACAAGTTCGTAGGGCAAGTCAAGGCGGGACTATGCTTTGCCGACAAGAGCAAATGCTCCTTGGACGAAGCCGAGCGCATCGCCAGCCAGTTTGTCAGCCGTCTACCCCACTTGCGCCACCTCCTTGCCACCGATGTGGTGGCTGCCTACGAGGGCGACCCAGCAGCCACCAGTTATGCTGAGGTCATCAGCTGCTACCCTGCCCTACGCGCCATCACGGGCTACCGTATAGCACACGAGTTGCACCGCTTGGGGGTTCCTCTCATCCCGCGCATCATCACCGAGATTGCCCATAGCGAGACTGGCATCGACATACACCCTGCCGCCACCATCGGCAGTCACTTCACCATCGACCACGGCACAGGTGTCGTCATCGGTGCCACCAGCATCTTAGGCAATCACGTAAAGCTCTATCAAGGAGTTACCCTCGGGGCCAGAAGTTTTCCCCTCGACGAGCAGGGACACCCCATCAAGGGCATCGACCGCCACCCCATCCTCGAGGACAATGTCATCGTTTACAGCAACAGCACCATCCTCGGGCGCATCACCATAGGGCACGACGCCATTATCGGTGGCAACGTATGGGTCACCGAAGATGTAGCCCCCGGTAGCAAGGTGCTACAGCGGAGATAAGCCATAAATCACAGACCTACGTTTTGCACTCAGCCGCTATTCGATCATAAAAACATGTTTTACAACACATCCTCTAGAAAAACTCAAAAAATATGCGCAGCAAAGACAAACACTCCTTATCTTTGTAAAAGAATGAATATCAGACAAACACTATTCTATAACATTTTAATTCTTTTACACATGAAAAAACGTTTTCTACTCTCATTCATCGCGCTATGTAGCGTTGTACTGAGCGCCATGGCACAACGTAGCTACACATTCAATGCCGCTGCGCTCAATGTGGATGGATTGCCCGAGAAAATCATGGGCATCACCATCAATGAAGGTGCCCCTGGTGCAGCAGGTGCTACAATGCTCAGCAGCCACATTGCCAACTCCGGTTGGGCTTTCTGCGGTTTCTCCGAGGACTTCAACTTTCACGCAGAGCTGACTGCAGCTCCGGCAGGTGATTACTACAATTTCGGCGCTCACGGAGGTGGGGTATCGGGGCTCAGCAACTCTACAGACGGCTTAGGCTTTGCTTGTTCAAAGTTTTTCACTATGGAGGGTGGCACCAGAGTGGCATGGAGCACCCACTATGGCGAGATCAACGATGGCGCTGATGGACTTATCAGCAAGGGGTTCCGTGTGTATACCGTAACCCTTGCCACTGGCGTGGCCGTAGACGTATATGTGCTCCACATGGATGCAAGTGATGGTGCAGAGGATATTAAGGCCCGTGAGTCGCAGCTGACACAGTTAGCAACTTATATCATGAATAACCACAATGGTCGCCCGGTAATTGTTCTTGGTGACACCAACTGCCGCTACACCCGTGAGCAGTTGGAGACGATGTTCATTGATGTGATCAATGCAGACTCTCGCTTCACCATCAAGGATGCTTGGGTAGAGCACATGTGGGGTGGTACATATCCCACCTATGGTAGCGATGCCATGATGACCCATGCCTATGGCGACCAGAAAGGTGAGGTGGTAGATAAGGTATTCTACATCAACACCACGGAGAGCAACCTTACCCTGAAGGCCAATAGCTACCTGCATGATACAAGCATCGCGATCAGCGACCACTATCCCGTAGTTGTTAACTTCACGTTGACTGACCCTAATGGCACCCCTCTTACCGATGCTGAGAAGGAGAACAACTGGACTCTTGAGGAGAGTGTGGCTGGTAACAAGAAGCCTACATGGGAAGGTGAACAGGTGGTGAGCAACACCCCATATTACCTGATGAACGTAGGTACTGGCGAGTATATCAAGTGGGGTGGTGCCTACTATACTGAAGCGGTAGGAGGTAATGGTGGTACACCTATTACCCCCATCACATCGGATGGCGGTGTTAGCTGGGTGTTGAAGACATCAAGAAATCATGTGGGTGATGGTGACTACACCTACCTTGACCAAACAGGAACATGGTACTTGGAGCCTATAGATGGAACTGCATACCAGTACCGCATCAGAAGCAGCAGAAATCTCTATCTGACGGCCAATACTACCGAAGCGCATCACCCCATCAAGAGCGAGGCAGGCAACGCCAACGATGACAAACAGAAATGGGTTTTCCTCACCGATGACCGTATCCGTACCGAGATGACCAAGGCAACAGGTGAATATCCTTTCAACTTCACCGCATTGTTGAAGTCGGCCGACTTTGATGTGATTGAGTTCGAGGATGGATGGACCGACAATTGGACCGGCTTCACCCAGGCAAGTGGCCCCTTCATGGGTGTCGGTGCAGGCTGGGGAGGCGATGCCTCACAATACGTGACATACGCCTATGCTAATAGCACCAACGAAACAACTATGAGCCAAGACTTGGGAACATTGCCTAATGGTACATATAACATCTCATTTGAGGGTTTCTATCGTTCACGAAAAAGATCTTTATTTTCCACTAGTGATGAGACTCGTAATGCTGTTGTCGCATTCGGTTCCACCAATATCGCAATCTCACAAAACAAGAGCACTGCTGTTGGTGCTGGAGCCGATGTTGTAGGCCCTCTTTTTAAGAATGATGCCTACTTTACATCACAAGAGGTAAATCTCGCTTCGTCCGCAAATGTGACATTGAAAGTAACAAAACCTGCAACAAGCAATACGAAAGTGGAAGCCTGGATTTGCGTAGACAACTTCCGTTTGATGTATTATGGTACAGGCGAAGTAGCCATTGACCCCAATAAAGAGTATAAAGAACAGGTACTTGCCAAGGTCAACGAGACCTACCCCAAGGTAATGGAACTTAATGAGGCTGGTCAGGCGGCTTATGATATCACTACGGTAATATCTCGTTACAACAACGACCAAATTACCAGTGCCGCTGAAGCAAAGGCTCTCTGCAGTGTCGTAGATGCTGCTTATGCTAATGCCCTTGCAGCCCACAATGCATACAATGTGCAGCAGGTTATCGATAACATGAATGCCAATGGTGGCGACATCACTGGCGCTATCATCAACCCCAGTTTTGAGACGGGTGACCTCACCGGTTGGACTGCTGCTGGTGGAGGTTGGGATGTCAAGGTATATCCGAACTCCGATGCCGTATTTACCACTACCGATTGCGACGGCGAATACCTGTTCAACTCATACGGAGGTGATAATGACCACACCGCTCACATCAAGCAGACCATCAATGGAGTCCCCAATGGCCTATATGAGCTCAAGGTTAAGGTGACATCTTTTGAGGACCGCTATGTTTACATCACCGGTAATGGCTACCACACCCGAGTGGCCACAAGCCAAGGCAAAGGCATGTTCCACGAGGCAACCCTCTATTTCCTTGTCGAGAATGGTGCGGCTACTATCGGTGCTGTCGGTGGCAACAAGGGTGGAGGCTCTACTTTCATACATTACTGGCCCGAGCAAGGATGCTTCTTCAAGGCCGACGATTTCCGCCTCAAGTATATCTGCGACCTACCTCATGGCCGCCTCAAGCTCGCACTTGACGAGGTTGCTGCAGCAAACCTTGACGAATATGGCAAGGCAGCGCTCAACATCAGCGAGTACCAAGAGATGTATGATAACAAGTCTCTCTATAGCGACGGTAAAGCCGAAGTGACCGCTATACACTATGCCCTGCAGGTTGCAGCCAAGGCACAGCGCACAATAAATGCAGATATGACCTGGGCCATCACCAATCATAGCTTTGAGACAGGCGATTACACCGGTTGGGAGACTACGATCGGTTGGGACACTGGTGTAAAGCCACAAGAGAACGGCACCTATACCATTGCAGGAACTGACGGACGCTATCTGTTCAACACCTGGAACAATGATGGCAATGCGACAAACACAGGTGTTAACGCAGCCATCACTCAGACCGTTACAGGAATTCCTAATGGTACCTATCGCCTCACGGCAATGGTTGCATCGGATAATGGAAATAGCTTAATGCTTATAGGCAACGGCGTAACTACTACCATCGCCACTAATGGCGCAAGCTCAGGCGTATACCCCTCTGTAGAATGCGTGGTAACCGATGGCAAGCTCAGCATCGAGGTCAAAGGTTCCAACGATTGCTGGTACAAATGCGACGATTTCCGCCTCACCTTCGTAGCTCCTCTTGCAGTAGAGGATGTGACTCTGGACAAGGAGAGTGCTACACTTATCGAGGGCGAGACCTTGACACTTACCGCTGTCGTAGTGCCCGATAACGCAACAGACAAAACCGTGACATGGAGCACCTCTGATGATAAAGTTGCTACCGTAGACGAGAATGGCCTCATCACAGCCGTAGCCCCTGGCACAGCAACGATTACCGCGACATCAGGTGATAAGTGTGCAGCATGCGAAGTGACCGTAGAAGCTGCCAGCTATGTATTCACGCTGAAAGTCGAAGACCAAGTATACTTCACTCAGACCGTCAAGCGCGGCACCAACCTGACAACCTTGATAGAGGAGAATGAGGTTGCAATACCCACTAAGGTAGGTTACACCTTCAGCGGATGGGAATTGCCCGAGACGATGCCCGCCAACGACCTTACACTCAATGGCACATTTACTATCAACAAGTACACCGTGACATTCAAGATTGGCGAAGAGGTCATCTCTGCTGAGGAGTTGGAGTATGGCACAGCCATCGTTGCTCCCGAGGCACCCGAGAAGGAGGGATACTCCTTCAACGGATGGGGCGAGGTAGCAGAGACCGTACCCGCCGAGGATGTTACCTATGAAGGTGCATACACCATCAACAAGTACACCGTGACATTCAAGGTCGGCGATGAGGTAATCTCTTCCGAGGAGCTTGAGTATGGTGCCGCTATCGTAGTTCCCGAAGCACCTGAGAAGGAGGGATACACCTTCGACGGATGGGGCGAGGTAGCAGAGACCGTACCCGCCGAGGACGTGACCTATGAAGGTACATACACAGTCAACATCTATAAGGTATACTATTATGTTGGTGAAGAGTTGGTATATACCGACGAGGTGGCCTATGGCGAAGCTATCCCCGAATACATTTACGAGCCTACCACCGAAGGCGATGTATTTGAAAGTTGGATTGGAGAGACCTATGAGACTATGCCCGCACACGACATTGTCTATACAGCCAATATCGCCAACGGCATCGGCCACTCATCGATCGACGCTCAGTCTACATTCATCTACGACCTCTCAGGCCGCCGTGTAGAAAGAGTTGTTAAGGGTATTTATATCATCAACGGCAAGAAAGTGATTATCAAGTAACACCACGAAACGTCACTTTTTAGGACAATTAGAAGTAGAGCGAGCTCACTTAGTGAGCTCGCTCTACCTGTACCTGTCATATTGGAGATACATTACTACACCTATATTACATATATATATAAAAAAGGCTCTTGAATGCCCACATTGTTGCATATGTAAACCCTTTTGCCTACCTTTATGCCGTGAAAAAGAAACGATTAAACTCACAGCATACAATGAAACGCATCCTATCCCTTTGCATCATCGCCCTGATGGGGCTATATGCCACAGCACAAAGTATCACCACCGCCAGCAGCAGCATGACCGCCAGCCCATGGGCCATACGCGTACCCTATGACGTAGCCCAAGAGGGCGAACAGAAGCAATTTACCTTCGGTATGGGTGGATGGAGCTGGGATTTCTTTGCCTTCCAGCAACGTAATCATTGCGGTAAGGAGAACCTGGGCATTGCTCGTATTGGATTTACCGGACGCTTCGATAGATCATACAATGCACTCACCGATGCGCAGAAAGCCACTATGGACACCGAGCTCAACAACATCGTGCAGACAGGTGTGAAGTCCATCTTCCTGCTGTGCGGTATTGGCAACGTGGGTGACCAGCAAGGAGATGCCCCATCAAAGCCGACATGGACTGACACACAGCGAAACAACTACGTGAACGACATCGTGCGCGCAGCCGAATATATAGAGAACAAGGGATATACCATCTTTGCCGTAGCTCCCTTCAATGAACCCGACTTTGAGAAAACCTATACAGGTACTGCATCAAACTTCAATGCCGTAGCTGCTATCATGCAGACCAAGCCCATACTGGCAGGTAAGGTGTTCGGTCCTAGTACGCTCAACAGCACAGAGGCCAAGAACTGGTACCCCACTGTAAAGGGAAATATCAACTATGCCAATACACACCAACTGGCAGGTACGAACTTCACCGACTATACGGGATTCTGGAGTCAGGCAAAGGCCGATGGCAAGCTGCCCATAGCCGATGAGATGCACAACGTGATGGAGGCGATGGTATGTATCAACTATGGTGGCGTGGCCGGTACCTGGTGGGGATGGGAAGGTATCACCCGTGGCGAGTATGTTCGCATGATAAATGGTGGTCGCCAGCTGGTCTATAAGGAGCGTCCCAATGAGTGGATGACGGCCTCGGTAAACAAATACCCTGGTGCCAACGGACGTGTAGAGGCCTTCATCGGCTCTTCGGAGCGCCAGGCTGTGGCCTCGGCATTCACCTTCCTCTCTAAAGGACGATTGGCCTACTACGATGGCTATGGTCCTGCCTACGATTACACCGAAGAGGTGCCGGGAGGTGCCAAGGGTAGCTATCAAGTAGGGCAGACCAATGCCGAACGACTCATCAACATCAACACAGGTGAGGATGTGCCTGTGGAGCCTATCAATGGTAAATATAAGATTGTAAACAAGGCATCGGGCAAGGTGCTCTCAATCGAGGGAGGCAACCTGCAGCGCGGCAATGTGTACCAGTGGGCCGATGGCGGACTGGCCAACCAGGTGTGGGATGTAAACCCCATCGACAAGACTACGGTAGCCGACTATAGCTACGTAATCATCCGCAATGCCAACACCTCATCCATTCCCCTCTACCTCGATGCACAGGCTTGGGCCATGGACAACAATGCCAACGTGAGCGTATGGTCTGATGGCGATGCCATCAGCACGCCTGCCAATGCATGGCAGCGCTGGCACTTGCGTTATGTAGGTGATGGCTACTACAACATCATCAATCATAATACAGGTATGTTCCTCAACTTGGACTGGGGCAACCCTGCCAACGGAACCAATGTGAACGAGTTTGAGGGCAATGGCAGCGATGCCCAGCTGTGGAAGTTCGTCCCTGCCGACCACACCGTTGATGCCACTGCACCAGGTGCACCGAAGGGGCTGACAGCTACGCCGCAGTCGGGTGCCATCAAACTGAGCTGGGCCGCCAATAGCGAAGCCGATATCTATGGCTACATGGTATACCGCTACAATGCCACAGCAGGTATCTGGGAGTGCATAGGCCGCAAGGTACGAGGTACCACCTTCCTTGACAACACCTGCCGCAAGGGACAGCCCCTGCGCTACCGCATCAAGGCGCTTGATGGTGCATACAACCTGAGTGCGGCCTCGGCTGAGGTGACCACGCAGACTGCCTCAGGCAATACCCTGATAGCCCAGTGGACGGGCTTGTCGCTCAAGGATAATGGCCCCAACAAGATGCATGCCGTAGCCAACGGAGTCACCAATACGACCGACAGCAACCGTCCCGCCTTCTCCTTCGATGGCAGCGACGACTATGTGAAGCTCCCCTATCACACGGGCGACATGCAGCAGATGACCTTCGCCGCCTGGGTCAAGGGAAGTAGCACCACGGCTTGGCAGCGCATCTTCGACTTCGGTAATGGCGAGGATGAGTACCTCTTCCTCACTCCCACCAACGGCAGTGCCATGCGCTTCGAGATCAAGAAAGGTGGCGTTACCCAAGGCCTCAATGCTAACACTACACTCGGCACAGGCACTTGGAAACATATCGCTGTGACCATCGGTGCCAATGAGGTAGCTATATATGTCAACGGTACAAAGAGTGCCTCGGCAACCGATATCACCCTACGTCCATCCGACATTGCGCCCGCAATGAGCTATCTCGGCCGCTCACAGTTCGATGCCGACCCTGCCTTCAAGGGACTGATGAGCGACGTGCGCATCTATAATTATGCGCTCTCTGCTGAGGAGGTGAAGAGTATCTCTTCGGAGACCATCTCGACCAGTGGCTACGATATCACCGCAGAGCGTATACCCAATATCGCGGATAATGTGAACAATTGGGACACACATACTGGCAAATGGACTACATGGACTAGTTCTACGGAAGATGCTACTAACCTTACCTCACCGTATGTGCGCACATCAGGAACAGGAGTCAGCGATCTGACCAAAACCCTTACCTATCTGCCTGAAGGACAATATAAGCTGACGGCTAATGTATATGCATATTATAGAAATACCACCAATAGCAGAAAGGTTCAGCAACTTTTCCTCAATAGCCAAACATTAACCATAAACTGCGCTACTAATCGCACTGCAACCTTGCGCGAATTGTCAGGTACGGTGAACTCTGACAACAAGTTGGAATTTGGTCTCAAGATTACCTCTGCGACAAGTGCCACCAATACCGCCATGGACAACGTGAAGCTGGTTTATCAAGGCACGAAAGCTGATTATATCGAGGGCATCGAAGCGATTACCTATAATATGACCAGCGAGGCACGTATGCTTATAGGCAAGCCGATGAATGCCACTGCCGCTAATAAGCTAAGTACAGTGGTGAGTGCGGCAGACAATGCCCTGAGCAGCTACACCTCAAAGATTGCCTCGGGTACTGCAGCTCCGGCAGATGTCAACCAGTGGGTTGCCGCTATGGATGGCATCGCATCGGCCGTAGCAGCTGCAAAGAGCTCCATTACCGCCTACCAAGCATTGGGAATGCAGTTGACAGCAGCCTATACTGCTAAGACCAATTACCCACGTGAATTTGGTAATGATGCCTTTGCTGAGGGCATCGCCCCGATAGAAGCAAACTACCACGCAGGCACCTATGCCGATAGCGAGATACCTGCGATTGTGAAGGAAGTGAAGGGTATCACCAACCGCTACCTCATGGCCGATGCTGTGGCCTATGCCACAACAGACAACCCCGTAGATGTGACCTCATTTATGGTGGGTCATGCCTCGTTCAAAGGCGACTCATATGCATCGTGGACAACCTCTCCCAACCCGGGCATGGGCTACGATGCGGCAGAGTTCTTCAACACCAACTTCAACATCTACCAGACGCTCATCGGCATGCCTGCCGGTACCTACCGTCTGCAGACTCGCGGTTTCTACCGCTATGGCAATCAACCCGCCAATAAGACGGCTCATGACAATGGTACACTGAAGCGCAATGCCAAGCTCTATATCACTCACGAGACAGGAGGCACAAAGACCGCCGATGTGATGGCCATCTCGGACGACCCATCGGAAGATACCTACTGGGGTGGATGGTCATCAGAACTATATGATGGCAAGCCCGTGCCTAACAACATGCAGGCAGGTGCCCATGCCATTGATGGATGCGGCAAGTATGCTCCAAAGAATGGCTACAACAGTGTAGACATCACCGTATCAACTATCGGTGACCTCACCATCGGTGCCAAGAAGGAGACACTCATTGGCGAAGACTGGAGCTTCTTCGGTGACTTCAGCCTCCACTACCTCGGCGATGGAGAGCACACCCTTACGCTTGATGAGAAGAGCGTTGCATTGCCTGCGATAGATAAGAGCATCGTCTACGACAAGGTCACAGTGAATCGTACGATCAAGGCCGGCATCTGGAACACGTTCGTCGTGCCTTTCGATATGGACATCCCCAATAATGGTTGGGAGGTAAAGGCACTGATACGTAGCGAGCTGAAAGGCGAGACCATCACGCTCACCTTTGAAGATGCTGATGCGATCAAGGCCGGTGTACCCTATATGGTGCGTGTCGGGAATGAAGTAACACAGATCATAGAGAACATCGTGGAGGTAAGCACCACGCCCGTCAACACCCCCACCGACTATATCGAGTTTGTGGGCGTATATGGTGCTGGCAACGTACCTGAAGGTTCCTACTTCATCAGCAACGACCTCTTCTACCGAGCCATTGACGAGACCAATACCATCAAGGCCTTCCGTGCCTACCTCAAGCCCATAGGCCTAGCAGCAAATGCCCGCTCACTCAGCTACCGCTTTGCTGGCGAGGAGGGCACCACGGCAATTGACAATTCACAATTGACAAATGACAATGAAGTTACTGTAGTGGGTATCTACACTCTCAGCGGCATGCGCATCGAGGACTTGCAGCAGGGTGTAAACATCCTCCAGATGAGTGATGGTACGACGATGAAAGTTGTGATTAAGTGAGTGCAAAAGCAAAGTTGACTTTGATTATGCCGAACTGACGAACGAAACAAGTGCAGAAACAAAATTTTGCTTCTGCCTTGTAAGGAGGAAGAAGACAAAGTCAGCGCGAACAACTAAAACGAAGTTAAAGTTGTGATTAAGTGAGTGCAGAGGGCAAAGATGACTTTGCCCTCTGTGTCCTCAGCACAATCTATGCAAAAAATCAAACATTTGCGCGAGAAGATTCTGGAGTGTCTGCCCAGAACAAAGCGTTACAGCGTTACGTTACAATTAAAATACGCACTCTCCCGATACTGAAAAATAGTGTTGAGTAAAAACTCTTATTTTGTATTAGATATACAAGTAGTATATATAATGGTAATGATATAGCAGTTGTCCAAAACGTCTCGTGTCATTCAGAGCGAAGCGAAGAAACGTGTTCGCCGCCCGAAGGGGCTAAAGGCAATCTCGCAGAGTGCCCTGGCTGGATCCCTGCGCGAGATCCCTCGGCGCTTCGCTTTGTCGGGATGACACCATCGCAGAGATTTAAGTGTTGGTGGACAACATCTATATTATTGCCTATATAATACTTAAATAAGCCTATTATATAGGACCTACTCGCTGCCGACACAGCGCAAATTAACTGTAACGCGTAACGTAACGCTCTGTGACTTTTCCTGAATAGGGTTTACACTAACTAGCCTATTTTGTAAGTAGTCATACAATTTGACGAATATAACTAACGTGAGTTCGATATAAGAAATCATTTAATGAAAACGTCTAACTAACTGTCCCTCTGTTTATAGAGGGACGAGCCCGAAGGGCGGAGGGAGTTCCAAACGAAGTGCGGAGTAATATTTTTCTTATTTGTTTTCTCTACGCGCTATGCTTGTAACG
>JAZONP010000087.1:0-1849 GCA_045654565.1 Bacteroidaceae bacterium | reverse complement strand
CTCAACATCCTCTATCAGGGTGTGAAGACCGGTTGGTACCCTCCCCTCATCTTCCTCGGCATCGGTGCCATGACCGACTTCGGTCCACTCATTGCCAATCCTAAGATGATGCTCGTAGGTGCTGCTGCCCAGTTCGGTATCTTCGCAGCCTACATCATCGCACTGCTTCTCGGCTTCGAGCCCGACCAGGCAGCAGGTATCGCCATCATTGGTGGTGCCGATGGTCCTACGGCCATCTTCCTATCGTCGAAGCTCGCGCCCAACCTCATGGGAGCCATCGCCGTGTGTGCCTACTCCTACATGGCCCTCGTGCCCGTGATCCAGCGTCCCATCATGCGTGCGCTCACCACGAAGAAGGAGCGCCTTATCCGCATGGAAGCACCCCGTCAGGTGTCACAGACCGAGAAAATTATCTTCCCCATCGTAGGCTTGCTGCTCACCGCGTTCATCGTGCCCAGTGGTCTCCCCTTGTTGGGAATGCTCTTCTTCGGTAACCTGTTGAACGTAAGTGGTGTCACCGGTCGCCTCGCCGAGGCAGCGAAGGGTCCCCTGATCAACTGCGTCACCATCCTGCTCGGTCTCACCGTGGGTGCCTCTACCCAGGCCAGTGAGTTCCTCACCCCCTCTACATTGAAGATCTTGCTCGTAGGTATCACCGCCTTCGTTATCGCTACTGCCAGCGGCGTGCTGTTCGTGAAGTTCATGAACCTCTTCCTCCCCAAGGGCAAGAAGATCAACCCGCTCATCGGTAATGCCGGTGTGTCTGCCGTGCCTATGGCTGCCCGCATCTCACACGACGAGGGTCAGAAGGCCGACCCCACCAACTACCTGCTCATGAACGCCATGGGTCCCAACGTAGCTGGTGTCATCGGTTCGGCCTGTGCAGCCGGTGTATTGCTCGGATTCTTGATTTAATCAAGCATAACCACAATAAGAAGGGAGTATCGTCAATGGTACTCCCTTTTTTTATGGAGATAATATGGATGTTGTCCAAAAACGCAGTTCGTGTCATTTCGAGTTCTGCGAGAAATCATAAAATCATAAATGATTAACACAACTTGCCAACCCTATCGAACCCGCAATGGCGGTGAGGATAGCGATGAGGATTTTGAGCAACTTGCCCCAGTCGAAGGAGCCTCCACTGCTGACGGCCTCTACAGGGAGCGCAGTGGCCATGGATGAGTTTTGAGTATTCTTGTTCACTTGCTTTACTTTTAGTTTGACTTTCATTTTTGGTAATGATATAGCAGTTGTACAAAACGTCTCGTGTCATTCAGAGCGAAGCGAAGAAACGTGTTCGCCGCCCGAAGGGGCTAAAGGCAATCTCGCAGAGTGCCCTGGCTGGATCCCTGCGCGAGATCCCTCGGCGCTTCGCTTTGTCGGGATGACAACATCGCAGAGATTTAAGTGTTGGTGGACAACATCTATATTATTGACTTTCATTTTTGGTTTTCTTTTTTGACAGGAGAGCAGTTTCTTTTTGACATAAGAACAAAAGAACATAAGAATCAAGGTCGCCTCCTCCAACTCACCCGGATGGTAAGCACGAGAGTAGCGCGTGCCTTCTGTGAGTTCTGTGCTTTTTGTGTGAGAATTAATCTCCGCGATGTAGGCCAGCACTAGCGCAGCGCGTGCAAAAACATGTCTAAATTCTGTTCCATCTGTTGATCCTTTAATTGTCAACACGAATTTAAACTGATGACACTGTTTTTTTTGTCTCACACAAAATACACAAAATTCACAGATAACGCATCACTCTGTTCGCGTTTGCCTCCGGGATGCGTACGCTCGGCTAAGCCGACAGCGAGAGCGTAGCGACTCGCAAAATTTCGTGAATTTCGTGATTTTT
>JAZONP010000086.1:0-16457 GCA_045654565.1 Bacteroidaceae bacterium | reverse complement strand
TTTCGAGCGGCTGTGCCCGTGTTATGGGTAGGTCGGATACGCGTTACTCACCCGTGCGCCGGTCGCCATCAAAACTAGCAAGCTAGTTTTATGCTGCCCCTCGACTTGCATGTGTTAAGCCTGTAGCTAGCGTTCATCCTGAGCCAGGATCAAACTCTTCATTGTAAAAAATCTTTCAGATTTTTTACGACCTTTGTCACGACTCGGCAAATCAAGCAAGCTTGTTTGCGCTCGCTGCTCCAAAGGTTGTAAAATTTCCGTATCGTATAGAACCTTTGTGGGGTTCTAAAGAATTGTCTCTGCTCGTGATGTATCCTTATCTACTTAAAAAGGAAATAAAACTTGACGGTTCGTTCAATTACCCCATTCTGTGACGACATCACAGAATAGCTTCTTGTACTACTTGTCTGTATGGAAAATATTTTCAAAGAACTCTTTCTTCAACCAACCTCAAGGGGTGTCCCTCTCGATTGCGGATGCAAAGGTAGACACTTTAAACAAACTGACCAAACATTATTCAAAGTTTTTTATGAGAAAATTTAAACAAATTCACTAAGTCGTTGGTTTTCAATTAGGCGACTTTTAAAGTTTTTTCAATATGACTTACAAAAATGCTATTTACATGTTGCAAAACATAAAAAAAGCAAATTCACACAAAGTCCGATTTTATCTCATCGTGCTACCGAGAAGGTAACTTTCATCTTATTTTACGTCTAATTATATATATATGTATAAGTACAAAAAAAGCACAAAGAAGCAACGATAGCAATATAGTTGTACCAAATTCCAAAGAAACAAAGCCAGGAGATATCTTCTGTATAAAAGAAATCCCCGTTGGATATCCCCATAAAGTAATCCCCAAAGCTACCACCCACACAGAAACATCAACAACCACTGCCAACATTTGATACGGAAATGAGATTACGGAATCAGGATAGCCCAGCTGATGGAGCACATTATTCTTATACCGATTCTTCTCCACCATAAGCAGTATAGAAGTTAATAGTAAATAAAACGCGAGCAAAACAACAATTACACCTACACCAACCACTCCACCTATAATTATACGCACGATAGACAATAACCGCATAGAGACATCACCATTACCATCCACCACATAATTATGCTCCGCTATGAATGTCATAAGTTCATCAGTAGACGAGCCATCTGATTTCACAATAACTCGAGTCACACTCTCCGCACTATTTGGCGCAAATTGAAGATTTGCCTCTAATAGAAAGTCGTCAGGAACCAATATCGTATTTAGATTATTAGTAAATCCGACTATTTTCCCATCATAAACCACTTGTTGCCCTGCGGTTCCACGAACTATCAGACTTACTGGAACCGTTGCGAATAGCGTTTCTCCTATCTGAGGCATTCCACGCGCAGCTGCAAATCCATAATTATAGAAATTAAGATAAGCACGAGGCACAACCATTGGCACAAACTTACCACTTGTGGACGCCGTCCATTCAACATTATCCTTCAATTCTAAAAAATCATCAGGAACAGACTCAATAAACATCTCGGTAGAAACCTCGAAATCTCCCAATGAAACGACACCATAAACAGGGAAAGCAGCTGTTCGAAATTTCTCAACTCGTGAGACACCTCCAAGTTGCTTCAATGCAACTATTTCTTCATCACTAAAAGTTTTCGGTCCATGTCCTAGCACCCCTGCAATAGTAGAGACCGAAGACACAGGTTTACTCAAAACAACGAAATCAGAGTTAAACAAACCACGAGAGGAATCCATCAACCTTAACGCATCACCATAGGCCCTACTTCCCAACAGGACGATCACAGCTCCAACAACATTAGCCAGTGCAAATCCCATTAATTGGCCCCAATACACATTCTTGCGTAAAAGTTTAAAAAGCAGCCTCATAATATTAGTGTTTTATCATAGTCATAAGGAAGATCATGTCCCACCGTCGTTATGATGAGTCCTGTACCATTTCGTTCTGCTTCACGACGCAACATCTGCGCCATCACCCTAGCATTATCATCATCAAGATGGCTAACCGGCTCATCGAGAAGCAAAAAATCAGCTTGTTGACATAGCATTCTCACAAAAGCCACTCTTTGTTGTTGTCCGAAAGACATCATACGAATAGGCTGCTCCAGTCGGTTACCCAGTCCTAATTCTTTCAGCATCGAAACAATCTCATCACGCCCCTTACATGCTGTAAGATTCGACTTTACCATCACATTCTCTATGGCATTCAGTTCATCAAAAAGGCGAAGGTCCTGAAACAAAATCCCCAAAGAGTTTTGACGAATCAAATTCCACTCTTTTTCCGACATGTTATTCAAATCCTGTTCATCAAAAGTTATTCTCCCCGAATAATCTTTTCTCAACCCATAGATATAGCTACATAACGATGATTTACCTCGACCTGATGCAGCTTTCACGAGATAGGATTTACCCTTCTCAAAAATGAGGTCATGCCCCCATACATCCGATTGCGGATTCATTGGGACATGACCTTCAAACACTTCAGGGAACACTTCCTGCAGGCGTATTATATTCATCTTATTATTTCAGCGAACTACAATTCATCAGCTATAAGACCTATCAAATTCTGAAGGATATTAGATTTCTTATCATTCGTATTCCAAACCATACGCACTAATGACTTGTCATAAGTCACATCAATAGATGAAACCCAGTCAAGCAAATCACTACCTTCCATATCCATTTCGCATGCAATTTCTTCAAGATACTCCTCCGGAATTACTGAGAAGTCAACAACCATTCCACCCTTGGCAATGAGAGACGAGGTTGATGCCGACTTGTAATTTTCTTTCAGAGCCTTACCTTTTGATACATTCCACACTGATGAGTCCATAAACAAAATAGCTCCATCAACGTAAGTAAGATAATACTCATTTCCAGAGTAATCCTCATACATATACGCATCACCATCTTTTTCTAAGCCAAAGTCTTCAATAAATCTTTCCAATAGTTCAAAAACCTTTTTATCACACTCAGCTACCACCGCAAACGAAGGCACCTCTTCAGCAGAAACTGCAACAGCTGCTGTGATTGTACCAGGAAGTCCCTTCAAGAAATTCTCATCGACTCCATATTCTGAGCCAACACTTTCCAAAACAGGAGCAAGCTCTTCCTGTGCCATAAGTTCATCCCAAACATCCACGAAAAGTTTAGAACTCATCCCCAAGTTTGCAATAGCAAAGGAATTCTTTGGCATGTACTTAAAGTACTTGTCGGAAGGAGATGTATAATACTTATCGCTAATCTTAGCCAATTCCTTGGAACCACCATAAGTACACTCTAGTACAGTTTTACCCTTTTCAAAGTTTAAACTTAGCACGTAGTAAAAGTTTTCGTATAGATCAGAAATGAAAGACAAGTCATCATACAGACCACTCAAAGCATACTCATACTCTTTCATCATGGCAACCGCAAATTCTTCACCATCAACCCACACAGCGAAATCCCGACTAAGCTCTTTAAACTCCTTGATTCCAGCAGCTTCACATCCGTTTTTCTGAGCGAACAAATCATTAAGTGCAGATTTACCATCTTTCTGTTCTTCACCAAGCCCTTCAGAAGAAAGATAGAATACAGCAGCATTCTTTGTTAGGCCTAAGCAAACATCCTGATCCAATATTCCATCACCAAGATAGTATCCTTCGATATCTTTTTCCAGAGTAAAGCGGTTAGGTTCAGAACAATAATAAGAGTTCTCTGCCACTTCCTTTGATTCCTCATAAAAAGCCTCAACAAGCTCCTTAAATTTCTTTGAATCTGCAATAGGCAATGCTACAAAAACATCAAACTCCTCGTCGTCCAAGTCTGCAGTACCAGAAACAACGATAGGCTCATTAAAATTCAAGCCTGAGCTACGAGGATCATCAATAACCGCTTTTATAATATTTGACAGTTCATTACTTTCGAACTCATCACAAGCATCTTTCAGCTCATCTAGTACAACCTTTGCGTCACTAGTTTCCTCAGCAAAAGTCTTTTCGAGCAAACTCTTCGCATCAACCTTAACAATAAACTGCGCATCAGCTGGAGTCATATCATAAACACTTGAACCTCCACACGATGCCAACACAATCGCAGCCCAAAAGGCCACTCCTACTTTAAGAACGCTCTTAACCTTCATAATATTAGATTTTAGTTAGACAATAACAATGGGCAAATTTAGGCTTTTTAAAGAAAAAATCAAAAAAAAGCCACATTTTTCATATAAATCAAGAAAACAACTGCAAATATTGCATCTGCACTTCACAACCTCGACAAAACATAGCGTTCACCCATGCATAAAGAACAAGGTGATAGATGGTAGGCATACATTATATCTTCGTCTGATTCTCTATCACGAATTGCCCAAGACAACTGAGTAAGAGATATAGTCTTGCCATCCAAATCGCTTCGGTGGCTAAGAAGAATGGGAGTATCAAAATAAATCGTAGAATGCTTTTCACCGGCAAATGGATAATAAGCTATCACATAATGATTAACCTCAACAACAAAATTATCGAGATGACTCTCATCGGGCAGGATTATGGTATGAGAACAATAACGGGCCATATCAAAAACAAGCCTACTAAGGAGTTATTTGTTGAAAATCAGCAATCTTAAGCCTCTTATTATTCTCTACGACCTTCATTTGCTTCTCTATCATCGCAGAATCACTTACCACAAGCGTTGCACCCTTGTTACGGTAACGCATCAAAGTGGGTGATAAAACAAGTAAACGATCAGAGGCTTCAGTACTCTTCAAGTATGCAATACCATCGATACTCTTCACTACGGCAGAATCACATACAACTAGAGAGAATCTGCCCGAAGTATATAACAAAGTGTCAGCACTGACAATAGAATCATTTAGATAGGTAACCTTTAAATTGAGATGCAGATATCTGTGTAAAGAATCAACCTCCGCACTTATAAAAAGAACTTCACCTCCCCAAACAATAGTATCAAGACGTTTAAAGTTTGTATCTGTAGGAACAGTAAAAGCATACCGATTACCTTTTAGTGGCGAGGACGACAACTCAACACAATTAACATCATACCACAAATTAGCAGAGTCACCTATTACAGGGAATGAACTACGCACATTGAGAGGTGTATCCTCGTCGGCCAAACGTTTGATGTCATCCTCTACACGTTTCGAAAGATTAGCATAGACCTCTGCTAAACCTTCCGGATGACGAGCATAATAAACAAGCGACGAGTCAATCTCCGCTTTCGTCACTCCATGCTTGTCATATACATACTTAAAATAAAGATCTTTTTTATAGCGTTGATTTGAAGGGAGGTCACCAATAATAACCTGCGCAAGATGATAATCACGGAGCACTGCTTCGAGTTTAGTTGTGGACAATACATCAACCTTGCGTTTATCAGTGCAAGCAATGGAAAGAACCACAACAATTATGAGCAAAACCCAATCAATGCTACTTCTTCTCATTCGCATTTTCACTTATCGGTCCTTCCATGCCCCAATTTAGGCACTTGCTATAGAACAGCAATATTGCAATAACGCCACAACTGATGCAAGCATCAGCAAAATTAAAGATAGGACTAAAAAATATAAAATGATTGCCTCCAATGAAGGGAATCCACTCGGGCCAGTTCCACTCCACGAGAGGGAAATAGAACATATCGACCACCTTACCCTTGAGCATCGAGGTGTACCCTTCTCCCCAAGGCACGAGCTGCGACACGCTATAGGGGGTGCTCTCCGAGAAGATAGGGCCATAGAGCACACAGTCGATGACATTACCCAACGCACCGGCTATAATGAAGGCCACACACACGAGGTATCCCTTAGGAAAGCCCTTGCCGCGTATCTTAGCAACATAGTAGATAAGAAACCCTATAGCTACGATGCGAAAGAGCGTGAGGAAGAGTTTCCCAAAGATCTCCATGCCGAATGCCATACCAGGGTTCTCGGTAAAGTAAATGTAAAACCAGTCGGTGACGTGGATGCTCTCATAGAGGCGCATGCCCAACTTCACCGATAACTTGATAATTTGGTCAATAATGAGGGCTATGGCTACGATCAACGCAACCATACGCCCTTCTGTCTGTTGTTTTCTCATTAAATTCTTATTTACAATTTTCAAATTTACTATTTACTATTTATTTACAATTTAGTTATTGAGTTATTTACACAAGAACAGGTAAACAGGCAAATGGTACATAAATCGTAAATTGTAAATCGTCAAATAGTAAATTCCTTTATTTTTTCTGCGCCTCTTTGGCTTCGATGCTCAGCGTAGCATGGGGAACAGCACGAAGACGTCCGGCAGGGATGAGTTTACCTGTCTCGCGACAAATACCATAGGTCTTATTCTCAATACGTACGAGGGCAGCCTGCAGACTCTGTATGAACTTCATCTGACGTTGTGCTAGGCGCATGGTTTCTTCCTTTGAGAGCGTGTTGGCACCCTCTTCAAGAATCTTATACGTAGGAGCCGTATCGTTATCACTGTTGCTATCACGATTGCTCAACGAACCCTTCAAGTTGTCGTAGTCGCGCTGGGCCAACTCCAATTTCTCTAAAATAATCGCGCGGAATTCTTCCAATTCCTCATCGGTGTAACGTGTTTTTTCTGCCATATTGTTTAAAGTTGTTAGGGGGTTAGAGCCGAAGCCCTAACCTATATGTAAATAATAAATTAAACTTTCTCGACTGTTGCCACCAGTGTGAATCCGTCAAACTCGAGTGCTGTGCCCTCAGCCACCTCGGCAATGGTGAGACTATCGGCCAGTACCTGATTACAGATGTATGCCTTGTGTTCCTCGATAGCAGCATCGCAGTTCTCGTTGCTCGAGATAGTCACGGCAATGCGGTCAGAGATCTCGAAGCCACTCGACTTACGGATATTCTGAATCTTGCTCACCAGTTCACGGGCGATACCCTCACGACGGAGTTCGTCGGTGACGGTCACATCGAGCGCTACGGTGAGCACACCTTCGTTGGCTACGACCCATCCGGGGATGTCCTCGCTATAGATCTCTACCTCACCAGCCTCAATCTCGGCGGGTGTGCCACCCAGGTCAAGGGTGAGACGACCAGCGCTCTCGAGCTCGGCAATCTGCTCCTGAGTCATGGCAGTAACGGCAGCAGCCACCTGCTTCATCAAGGGTCCGAACTTCTTACCCATGATCTTGAAGTTACACTTCACCTTCTTCACGAGGATGTCTGAGGCTCCCTCCACGAAGTCGATTTCCTTCACGTTCACCTCATTCATGATGAGAGGTTTCACGGCCTCGAGGCGTGTCTTCATCTCGGCATCGACGGGGATCATGAGCTTCTGCAAGGGCTGCTTCACGATGATGTTCACCTTCTTGCGCAATGCCAATCCCATAGACGAAATCTTCTGTGCCATCTCCATGCGTACCTCGAGCTCCTTATCCACGAGCGCGTCGTCGCATACGGGGAACTGAGCCAAGTGTACTGAACATACGTTATCGCGACCTGTAGCACGCACAAGATCCATGTAGAGCTTGTCGGCATAGAAGGGTGCGATGGGTGCCATAAGCTTCACTACGGTCTCGAGACATACGTAGAGAGTCTGGTAGGCTGCCAACTTGTCCTCGGTGTAGCCGGCACCCCAGAAACGCTTGCGGCAGAGACGCACGTACCAGTTGGAGAGGTTATCGTTCACAAAGTCGTTGATCAAGCGGCCTGCACGAGTAGGCTCGTAGTCGGCATAGCAGGCATCGACATTCTTCACCAAGGTGTTGAGTTCAGAGATGATCCAGCGATCGATCTCGGGACGCTCACTCACGGGGATCTCCTGCTCGCCATAGCAGAAACCGTCGAGGTTGGCATAGGGAGCAAAGAACTTATAGGTATTGTGCAGTGTGCCGAAGAACTTACGCATCACCTCCACGACGCCCTCCTCATCGAACTTAAGGTTGTCCCAAGGCGATGAGTTAGTGATCATGTACCAGCGCAAGGGGTCGCTACCATACTTCTCGATAGCGCCGAAGGGATCTACGGCATTGCCCAATCGTTTTGACATCTTGTTGCCATTTTTGTCGAGCACGAGACCGTTGGATATCACGTTCTTGTAGGCCACGCTGTCGAACACCATGGTAGCGATGGCGTGAAGTGTGAAGAACCATCCGCGTGTCTGGTCCACACCCTCGGCGATGAAGTCAGCGGGATAGTATGAACGGTCGTCCACAATCTCCTTGTTCTCGAACGGATAGTGCAACTGTGCATAGGGCATGGCACCTGAGTCGAACCACACGTCGATGAGGTCGAGCTCACGGCGCATGGGCTTGCCACTCTCCGATACGAGGACGATATCGTCCACATAGGGACGGTGGAGGTCAATCTTGTCGTAGTTCTCCTTATTATTATATACGCCTGGCTCGAAGCCCAACTCCTTGTAGGGGTTGCTGGTCATGAAGCCTGCAGCGATAGACTTTTCAATCTCGTTATAGAGTTCCTCTACCGAACCGATGCAGATTTCCTCACCTGCCTCGCTGCGCCAGATGGGGAGTGGTGTGCCCCAGTAGCGTGAGCGGCTGAGGTTCCAGTCATTGAGGTTCTCGAGCCACTTGCCAAAGCGACCTGTACCTGTTGATTCGGGTTTCCAGTTGATGGTCTTGTTGAGTTCCATCATGCGCTCCTTCACCGCAGTAGAGCGGATAAACCATGAGTCGAGCGGATAGTAGAGCACAGGCTTGTCGGTACGCCAGCAGTGAGGATAGTTGTGCACATGCTTCTCAATCTTGAAGGCCTTGTTCTCGCCCTTCATCGAGAGGCAGATGAACACGTCGAGCGACTCGGCTGCAGCGGCAGCCTTCTCGTCGTAACGACCATCGACGGTGAACTGCGGGTCGTAGGCATTCTTTACCCAGCGACCCTCGTAGTTCTTGTAGAGGTCTTGGTTTACACACTCAGCGAGGAACTGCTCATCGAGCTCCTCCATGAGGTAGAACTTACCGGTGAGGTCCACCATGGGGCGTGTCTCCCCCTTTTTGTTGATCATGAAGAGCGAGGGGATGCCTGCGGCACGTGCCACGAAGGCGTCGTCGGCGCCGAAGGTGGGTGCGATGTGTACGATACCCGTACCATCCTCAGTGGTCACATAGTCGCCGGGGATAACGCGGAAGGCCTTGTCCGAAGCGTCGTGCCACTGTCCCTCCTCATCCATACTAACGGGTTTCACCCAGGGGAGCAGCTGCTCATACTCCATGCCCACGAGGTCGGCACCCTTGTACTCGCCCACCACTTTGAAGGGCACGAGCTTGTCGCCGGGCTTGTAGTCCTCGAGAGCCAGCTCGGCAGCCTTGGAGTTGAAGTGCATGTTCATGAGCGCCTTGGCCAACACCACGGTCATCTTCTCGCCTGAGTAGGCATTGTAGGTCTGCACAGCCACATAGTCAATCTTGGGGCCTACGCAAAGCGCCGTGTTTGATGGCAAGGTCCACGGTGTGGTAGTCCATGCGATGAAGTAAGGTGTACCCCACTCTGCCATCTCGGGCTTGGGGTTCTTCATACGGAACTGACCGATGACGGTCGTGTCCTTCACGTCGCGGTAGCAGCCAGGTTGGTTGAGTTCGTGTGAACTGAGTCCCGTACCTGCAGCGGGTGAATAGGGTTGTATGGTATATCCTTTATAGAGGAGGTTCTTCTCGTAGAGCTGCTTGAGGAGCCACCAGAGAGTCTCGATGTAGCGGTTGTCGTAGGTGATGTAGGGGTTCTCGAGGTCTACCCAGTAGCCCATCTGATGAGTCAGATCGGTCCACTCCTTGGTAAACTTCATCACATCCTTACGGCAGGCAGCGTTATAGTCAGCCACGGAAATGGTCTTGCCGATATCCTCCTTGGTGATACCCATTGCCTTCTCCACGCCCAGTTCTACGGGCAGACCGTGGGTGTCCCATCCAGCCTTACGCTTCACATGGAAGCCCTTCATCGTCTTGTAGCGGCAGAACACATCCTTGATCGTACGCGCCATCACGTGGTGTATACCGGGCATACCGTTTGCCGAGGGAGGACCCTCATAGAACACAAACGAAGGGCATCCCTCACGCTCGGTCATACTCTTGCTGAACACATCCTTCTCATCCCAAGCCTTGAGCACCTCTTTGTTCACATCAGAGAGGTTAAGTTGGCCATATTCGGTAAATTTCTTGCTCATATATAGTGCGTATTATATACCTATTTTATAATAAGGCGCAAAAATATATCAAACAGCCCGAATAGCCAAATTTATCGGGTAAGAAATTCAGTGTTCAATTCAATCAAAGTAAAAAGGAGGTAAAGCCTTTGTTTTGTTAAAAAGAATTTCTACCTTTGTGAACCAGATAACTAGATTCTTCAACATTATATCTAAAACAGAAATGAAAATCTTATTGACAGGTGGTGCTGGTTTCATCGGAAGCCACACCTTGATCGAGCTCACCGAAGCTGGTCACGAGGCAGTAGTTGTTGACAACTTGGACAACTCGTCTCCCATCTCATTGAAGCGCGTTGCCAAGATTATCGGCAAGGAAGTACCCTTCTACAAGGTAGACATCCGCGATCGCGAAGGTTTGCAGAAGGTGTTTGATGAGCACAAGTTTGACGCTTGTATCCACTTTGCAGGCCTCAAGGCCGTAGGTGAGAGCTGCGCCAAGCCTCTCGAATACTACGAGAACAATATGAACGGTACGTTCGTACTCTGCGACGTAATGCGCAAGAACGGCTGCAAGAATATGATCTTCTCATCAAGTGCTACCGTTTACGGCGACCCCGCCATCATCCCCATCACCGAGGAATGTCCCAAAGGCCACTGCACCAACCCTTACGGTCAGACCAAGTCAATGCTCGAGGAGGTATTGATGGACATCCAGAAGGCCGACAACGAGTGGAACATCGTATTGCTCCGCTACTTCAACCCCATCGGTGCACACAAGAGTGGTACCATCGGTGAGAACCCCAATGGTATCCCCAACAACCTTATGCCCTACATCACTCAGACTGCAGTAGGTAAGCGTGCTGAGCTCGGCGTGTTCGGTGACGACTATGACACACACGATGGCACTGGCGTACGCGACTATATCCACGTAGTAGACCTCGCCCGTGCTCACGTGGCTGCATTGAAGGCTATCGTAGAAAAGAAGGGTATCGCTATCTACAATATCGGTACCGGTCATGGTTACTCTGTACTCGACGTTGTGAAGGCATTCGAGAAGGCCAACGGTGTCCCCGTACCCTACTCTATCAAGCCCCGTCGTCCGGGTGACATTGCCACTTGCTACTGCAACCCCGCTAAGGCTGAGGCTGAACTCGGCTGGAAGGCTCAATTCGGTATCGAGGAGATGTGCCGCGATAGCTGGAACTGGCAGAAGAACAATCCCAACGGATTCGAGGAGTAATACCCCCACTTCCTAAATAACGAGAAAAGGGCGTGCCGATGACACGCCCTTTTTCTTTACCCCAAATCACTCATTTCTTTACTTTCCCTATAAAGCGGGTAATTTTCTTCCCTGCCTTATCAAAGGCTTTCACCTTGCATCCCTCAGCCATCACACGAGATGCGTAAGCCTCGAGTTCCTTGCGTTCATTCAGTTCCTTGAGCGTAAAACAAGGCACAGCCATCTTGTTCATTTCTTGCACCTTTTCACCTAAAGCCGACCACATCTCGAGACGCTGACGCTCGGTATCTGTAATCTGTACCACTGAGCCATGGCGTGGAGTAAAATTCCCTCGTGTCGGGGTATCCTGTACGTAGGTAAAGTTCTTCAAATCACTACTCTTACAGAATTGGTAATGACCATTGGCATAGCAATCATACATAAGAACATATTCCTCACCACCGATAAGAGGGAATACACTTGATCCCTCTACTGGATACTGCCCCGGTTTTTGCAAATGACAATACTCCACTTCGTAGGGCCCCGTGAGCGTCTTGCTCGTAGCACGCATCACTCCCTGACGGGTACGGAAATTCCCCCTAGGATTTATCACCGAGCGCCCCTCATCCTTGAAGAACAGCACATACTCGTTATTCTTCTCATCATATACAATATCACCATCAATAGCTGCCGTACCGAAATCAAAGAGTAGACGAGGCTCAGAAATATCGGTAAAATCCTCATTGGCATACGAGTAATAAATGCGGAAGTAGGGTTGATTGAAATTGGGGTCATCGGTAGGATACTCCCAATCGTGACGGCCAATGGAATAATAGATCATATACTTTCCTTCCTGTGCGTCCCAAATGGTTTGCGGTGCCCATACGGCATGCAGGTTTCGTTCGTCGAATCCTTCAAGATGGGGGAATCGGGTCGGAAAATGAATTGCTGTATGCTCCCAATGTAACAAGTCAGTACTTTTCATCAATACAATACCATCGTTACTCTGCCATCCCATTGAAGAGCGCATATCGGTGAGCACCATATAGAATGTCTTGCCATCTTGAGCGCGGACGATGTGAGGATCTCTTACACATCCTTTCATCGCAATGGTATCGGAGGCAACCACAGGGCGACCATCATTAAGTGCATGGTAATTGTAACCATCATCACTCACCGCATAGCGTACCTGCTCGCCATCAGGCCAGTTACCAGAGAAGTAGGCAAACAGATAGCTCGTGTAATCTTGAGCCTGTACACCACAACAGAAAAGGCCCAAACAAAAAAGCAATAACTTGTTTTTCATTGTTTATAGTATAAAATAATTTATGCGAAGATACAAAAAAGTTGGCTATTCCAAAAAGGACAGCCAACTTTATTTTAACACATTTCCTATTAGTTCAGCAATTCAGCCAATTTTTCTTGAATAGCCTCGCCACGGATATTACGAGCAAGAATAGTACCATCTTGTGCAACGAGAACAGTAGCGGGGATAGAGTTTACACCATAGAGTTTTGCCGCCTCGCAATTCCAACCCTTGAGATCTGAGAGATGTGCCCAATTTGCCCCCAAACTCTCAATAGCAGCAACCCAAGCCTCCTTACCATTATCGAGCGACACACCCACAATACCGAAGCCCTTACCCTTGTAAGCCTCGTAAGCAGCCTTCACCGCAGGCATCTCGGCACGACAAGGACCACACCAACTAGCCCAGAAGTCAACCAAGGTCACCTTGTTGGCAGCTACATACTCTGAAAGTTTATGCATATTGCCATCCACGTCATCCATCTCAAAATCCTTGAACTGCTTACCTACAGATGTCTCAAGAGTCAGATCATTGTGCTTCTTTATCTGTTGCAGACGTACATTGCCGGGGAATGCCGCAATGTAACCCTCAAGCACAGGAGCCAACTCCTCGGGAGTGTAATAGTAGTAGCTATTGCAAAGATTGTAGAGACCGAAGTCGTTACCTACATTGTCAGCGATGCTATTCTTTACAGCTTGATAATACTTCGCCTCAAAACCCTCCAACTGAGCCTTAATTTCCTCACGCTGCACGTCGGTAAGTTCCGAATTCTGCGCATTACGTGCAATCTCGGCATACTCATCCTCGAGCGCCTTCATATCCGACATGTACGACTCAAACGCATTGTTGTTGGGTGTACCAAGGGCATAACTCATCTGACCGAGCTTAAGATCCACCTTAATCTGTCCGGGTTCGAGGAAGAGTTGACAGAACGCATCCCCCACGGAAATAGCAGCAACCTGTACACTATCAGCCACGCCCTTAAGTTCAAACTTACCATCTTTCACGGGAACCTTCTGGAGGTCAACCAACTTACGGCCTTCTACAAGCTGCAAACTTACTGAGTCACCCTCACCAGCCGCTTCAAGCGTACCACTGATAACGTACTCATTAGGATTCTTACAAGCCACCATTGTCAAGGCAGCCATTGCCATAAAAGCTAATTTCTTCATATTTCGATTAAGATTTTTTCCGCAAAGAGGGCGTGTCAACATTGGCACTCCCTCTTCACTATTAGTATTATTTGTATTATATACGTATTAGATGATATACTGTGAGCTAATTGACTCGTTAGACATCACGCGGCGGATAGTCTCAGCAAATATCGGAGCAATAGAAAGTTGCTTAAGCTTCTTGCAATCGCGAG
This sequence comes from Bacteroidaceae bacterium, assembly GCA_045654565.1. GTDB lineage: Bacteria > Bacteroidota > Bacteroidia > Bacteroidales > Bacteroidaceae > UBA1189. Next base: position 2,432 of record JAZONP010000086.1, on the reverse strand, counting down.
CAAAAGGAATACTATTAGTAAATACAATTTCCTCGAGTTTTGAAGAATCAACACGCTCAGGAGCGGGGCCCGACATCACACAGTGTGAAGCAATCGCACGTACCGACTTTGCACCTGCTTCAAACATCACATCAGCAGCCTTACAGATGGTACCCGCAGTATCTACGATATCATCAACGAGGACAACATTCTTGCCCTCTACATCACCGATAATTTGAATTGACTCAACCTGATTAGCCTTAGCACGAGTCTTGTGACAAAGCACAAGGGGTACATGCAGATACTTGGAATAGCTGCTTGCGCGCTTACTACCACCCACGTCAGGAGTTGCAATTACGAGATCTTCAAGGTTGAGTGATTGGATGTAAGGCACGAACACGTTCGACGCATAGAGATGATCTACGGGAACATTAAAGAATCCCTGAATCTGGTCTGCATGAAGGTCCATGGTGATAATACGATTTACCCCTGCTACACTAAGAAGATCAGCCACAAGCTTAGCACCGATAGACACACGAGGTTTATCCTTACGATCTTGACGTGCCCAACCGAAATAAGGCATAACAGCGATGATGCTATGTGCCGAAGCGCGCTTTGCAGCATCAATCATAAGGAGAAGCTCCATCAAGTTGTCTGAATTTGGAAAAGTTGACTGCACCAAGAAGACATCTTTACCACGCACTGACTCTTCATAAGAAACGGCAAACTCGCCATCTGCAAAGTGGGTGATAATCATGTTACCCAACTTACAACCCAACTCTTCGCAAATCTGCTCTGCAAGGTATTTCGACTTTGTGCCTGAGAATACCATAAAAGGTCTATTTGTACTCATTATTATAGATGATAGTGTGATTATTTGTTATATTGTTGACAAAAGTACACAATAATGTTTAATTGAGGAAACTTTTCCTTAAAATAATGAATTATTTGCCTTTCACTCGATCGGGGTTCTTGGCCATAAATTCTTTCCAACTACTGCAACCTTTGTCCACCGCAGGACGCCCCATCTGCAAATAGTGACAATAAGCCGCACCAAGGGCATCGGTAGCATCGAGAAAATGGGGCATCTCTTCCTTATCAATATGAAGCATACGGCGTAACATATCAGCGACCTGCTCCTTGCCAGCCGAGCCGTTACCCGTGATAGCCATCTTTATCTTCGTAGGAGCATATTCTGTGATAGGCACCTGTCGACTCATTGCAGCAGCCATCGCTACACCTTGAGCACGACCAAGCTTGAGCATCGTCTGCACGTTCTTGCCAAAGAAAGGAGCTTCAATGGCAAGTTCATCGGGAAGAAAGGAGTCTATTATGCCTCGCACGCGTTCGAAGATACGCCCCAATTTGAGATAGGAGTCACTATACTTGCGTAAATCGATAACACCCATGGCAAGCATACTAACCTTGGTACCCACGACCTTAATGACTCCGTAGCCCATAAGATTAGTACCAGGGTCGATGCCAAGGATTATCTTTTCTTTGACAGGTTGTAACATTTTCTTTTAAAAAAACCATGCAAAGATAGTGTTTATTCCGAATATTTATATACCTTTGCACCCGAAATCGCTAGAAGAAGCGAAAAACGGGGCATTAGCTCATCTGGCTAGAGCGTTTGACTGGCAGTCAAGAGGTGGCGAGTTCGAGTCTCGCATGCTCCACGAAACAAGAAAAGGATGCTACAAGTGGCATCCTTTTCTTATATACATACAAAAAATAGCATTTCAGCAATGCCATATCAAGAGAAATCGTTACCTTTGTCGTTGATAACCGAAAAGGTTATCCCAAATACTAAACTTAAAAACATTAACCATATAAACTTTTAAAGCTATGTACGGAAAGATTCAAGAACACCTGCAACAGGAACTCGCCGGCATCAAAGAAGCTGGCTTGTACAAGAACGAGCGCATCATCACCACCCCTCAGCGTGCTAACATCAAGCTCAACGACGGACGCGACGTGCTCAACTTCTGTGCCAACAACTACCTCGGCCTTTCTGACAACCAGCGTTTGATCGACGCTGCCAAGAGAGCGATGGACACTCACGGCTACGGTATGTCATCAGTACGTTTCACCTGCGGTACTCAGGACCTCCACAAGGAGCTCGAGGCTGCTATCTCTGACTACTTCAAGACTGAGGACACCATCCTCTATGCTGCTTGCTTCGATGCTAACGGTGGTGTATTCGAGCCCCTCTTCACCGATCAGGATGCTATCATCTCTGACGCGCTCAACCACGCCTCTATCATCGACGGTGTACGTCTCTGTAAGGCTAAGCGTTACCGCTATGCCAATGCCGACATGGCCGACCTCGAGCGTTGCCTTCAGGAGGCTCAGGAGCAGCGTTTCCGCATCATCGTTACCGACGGTGTATTCTCTATGGACGGTAACGTGGCTCCCATGGACAAGATCTGCGACCTCGCTGAGAAGTACGA
>JAZONP010000085.1:0-7400 GCA_045654565.1 Bacteroidaceae bacterium | reverse complement strand
TCCAATTCGAACAGCACAGCGCTGAGCCTATGTACGGGAAAGGTGGTCTCTGCTACAAGCGTATTGATGGATGCTCCTTCTGGATATCTTTCCAGCGTTCTTACGATGCAGCTCTCCTCCTCATTCAGTTCGGGAAAGAGTGACTTTTGTATGGCTTGGGGCTTCTGCATAGCATCCCACATCATGGCCTCTATGAAGTCGTCAGCAGAGGTGATGAGTGCTGCCTGATTATGACGTATGAGGCGGTGACAGCCAGCAGAAGAGAGGTCGGTGGTACGACCGGGGAAGGTGAAGCAGTCACGCCCATAGCTGTTGGCGATGTTGGCAGTGACAAGCGATCCGCCCTTGGCAGCAGACTCTACGATGATGGTCGCATCGGCCATACCGGCAACAATGCGGTTGCGCTGGAGAAAGTTGGTCCGCTCGGGCTCAGTATGGCTGAGATACTCGGTAAGCAGTCCGCCACAATCGACCATCTGAGCTGCTGTGTTGCGATGTGCCGAAGGGTATATGCGGTCGAGGCCATGGGCCAAGACGGCTACTGTAGGGGGGCCGTACTTCATTGCTGCGCGATGAGCACAGATGTCAATTCCATAGGCCAAGCCGCTCACGATGAGTACATCGGGACATTGAGCAGCAAGGTCGCGTACAAAGCCTTCGCACAAATCATGCCCATAGTCGGTACATTTACGGGTTCCTACGATACTTACTACGCGGCGAGGATTGAGCGGAGCATTGCCACGATAGAAGAGTAGGATAGGTGCGTCATCGCATTCGCGTAGTCGGGAGGGGTATGCTTCGTCATGGTAGCCGAGGCAGGTGATGTGGTGCTTGTCGATAAACTCCAGTTCCTTCTCGGCACGTTGGTGAGCCGCTGGGCAGTTGAGTGCATCGACAAGCGAGGGTTGGATATGGGGAATTATCGTAGGTAGCTCGGTGCGATGTTCAAAGACTTGTGCGGCACTACCTACGCCTTCAACTAAGCGCTTGGCGGTGATACTTCCCACACCAGGGATATGCTGTAGGGCAATGAGGCCAAGTAATTCCTTTTTATCCATAGCAGAGTGTGTTTAATTGTTGCTTAGATGTCCTTCAAGGAGGCTGTCGTAGGGAGTACTGCGTACGAGCTTACCATTGTGTATGCACACACTTTCGACAGTACCTTTGAGGCATACCTTTCCATCTGATACGCGCACAATCTCTTGGTGGAATACACATTTGATGCCCTCCTTCGTCACGTAGAGTTGAGAGCGGAACTCATCGCGACTGCGGAGTGGAGACTTATAGTTGAGTGTTACCTTGGATACAACAAAATCATATCCTGCAGCACTCATCTCTGCAAAGCTGAGTCCGATGGAGAGAAGAAACTCGTGTCGTGTATGCTCCAGATAATGCTGGTAGTTGGCATTGTTGACGATGCCTTGGAGGTCGCACTCATAGTCACGCACCTTCATGAGTAGTTCGTAGGTGTATTCTTTCATTGTAGAATGGTAAAAAGGGTGGAATCCGTAAAAATTCCACCCTTTTGTTTCTTACTAGAATTTTATATTAGAGGTTCACGAGTGCAGCAGCAAACTTCTTGAACTCCATATCCTTCTTTGCTTTCTCTGCGAGGCTTGCGTCAAGCTTAACAGCCTTCACCAAGTTCTCTGCAACTGCAGTAGCCTTATCGGTGCGAGCAGCTACGATTGCCTTGAGGTAGTAGGTGTATGCGTCTACATTCTCTACAGCTTCAAGTGTGCTGTTTGCAGCAGTGTACTGCTCAGCCATAATCTGTGCGAGAGCAGCAGCATTGCTCTTAGTTTCACCGAAAGCGCTTACTGCACGGTCGTACTGACCCTGTGCTACGTAGAGGTTGCCAAGTGCAGCGGCATTAGCCTCAGAATCTGTACCCTTCACGAGGTAGTTCTCTGCGTCAGCTACGTTACCCTCGATGAGAGCAATCATACCCAAGTTGGTGTTTACCTCAGCTGCATCTGCGTTCAACTTAGCTGCACGGCTCAGGTAGTTCTTAGCATCAGCATAGTTACCAGCCTCCATAGCGAGTTCTGCAAGGTTGTTGTACGCACGGTAGTCATTAGCAAAGAGCTCTGTTGTCTTCTTGTAAATAGAAGCCTTTTCGTCAGCGCTCTTTACGAGTGTAGCTGCATAGAGAAGCTCTTCAACACTGAGTACAGAAGCATCTTCCTTTACTGCAGCGAGGATTTCGTCATCTGAACGGCCGATGAGTTGGTAGTTCAAAGTAAGACGTGCACGACGCAATTGGGGGAGAATCTCGTCAGCCAGTTCACCATATACAGAAGAGATATTCTTGATTTCACGCTCTCTTGCTTCGGGATCGTTGTACATAGAAAGTACGCGGAGGATGAGCTCCTTGTCAGCGATGTTAGAACCTGCAACCAACTCTTGGAAGCCTTCCCAGTCCTCAGCTGTGTACTTAGAATCTACGTTAGCCTCAACCTTGTTCTTCTTGAGTAACTGGTTGACGTGCTTCTCTGCGTTCTTTTCACGCTGTGTTGCCAAGCGGTCGTTGAGATCCACAGCACCATCAGGTGAAGCGTAAGCTGAAACCTCGATGTTCTCGATAGCCATGTTCTTTGTGTCTGCATATACGTCCTTTACGGTAGCGGTAAACTCCTTCATCTGATCAGAGTTTGTCTCGCTCCAACGGAGGTTAGTCTGCTGGATAAGGAACATGATGTTAGCTTGCTTAGCCTGCTTGATTACGCGTTGGAAAGCATCAGCTGCATTTGCGGGCTTGGTAGAAGTTGTGGTCTGAGCGTACAACTCAGCTGTAGCCAATACACCGTCAGCTACCTTAACAGCGGGCATAGCCTTAACTTTGTTCTTAATCTTTGCGGTAAACTCAATGTAGAGCTCAGACTTAGCCATTTCGGGAACGTAGTCGTAAACGCTCTTCATAGTGATGTTACCACCAGTTGCAAAGGGAATAACTTGGTTGTTTCCCTCAACCTTCTCGCCAATAAAGGTGTATGTCTCACCGCTTACAGAGCCACCCTCCCACTTCAAAACGGGAGTTGCTGTGATAACTGCCTTCTTGGGGAAGAACTTCTCGGGGAATGTACCTGAAATAGTTACAGGAACCTCACCGTTAACAGCCTCAAGAACCTGAGGAGTTACAGTAAAATACTCGGGCAACATTGCGCCAAACTTGCTGCATGAGCAAAGAGCGAACAATGAAACCACCATTACTGACAAATGAATCTTTTTCATCGTGTTAATAAAATGTTATAAATTATTGATAGTTTTCTCTTTCAATGTGCAAAGATAGTTAATGTTTACCGATATTTCAGTATATACATTCGATTTTTTGCTTAAATTACGCCTTAAAAAGTTTAAAAAGTGCAATTTTGTATACACAACATTACAAATGACGCTCAGGATACAGGTCGTTCCACCATTTGTCAGTGCCTTGCAAGTAACGTGCAAACCAGGCCATGATGGTGTTGTGCCAAAGTATTCGCTTATCGTAGTCGGCCACGAAGTGGTCTTCTCCTTCTACTTGGATGAATTCTACTGTCTTGCCCAAAATTTTCAGAGCATTGAAAAGCTGGATACTTTCGCCGATGGGTACGTTGGTATCTACAGTGCCGTGGAGCAGAAGCAAGGGGGTATTAATCTTGTCGGCATTGAAGAGCGAGCCTTGCTTGGTAAAAAGGTCGGGGTTCTGCCATGGGTAGCTGTCTGCAGCAGCAATGGCATTGTAGCTATAACCCCAATATCCTTCGCCCCAGTAGCTGGTGACGTTGCTAATGCCGGCATGTGATACGGCTGCAGCAAAGATGTCGGTCTGAGTCTGTAAGTATTGGGTCATGAAACCTCCATAGGATGCTCCGAGACATCCAATGCGCTCAGTATCTACATAGGGATGTTCTGCACAGAACTGCTTGGTGCCCTCAATGATATCATCTGCAGTGCGTTTACCCCAAGCATTGACGTGGCGAGCTGCAAATTCTTGTCCATAGCCGAGTGTGCCACTGGGTTGGATGACGTACACCACATAGTCGCGTGAGGCGAACAATTGCGCGCAATAGGGATTGCTGATACCTTTCACCGTGGGGGTGGTACCTCCATAATAATATACGATAAGGGGGTATTTCTTCTCAGGGTCGAATGAGGGGGGTAGGCAGTATTTTCCATGAATGGTGGTGCCGTCTGATGCGGTGAAGTTCCACTCATGGGTTTCACCCAACTCAATCTCGTCAAGGATGGGCTTCATGGGGTCAGCGATAAGGCGTGAGGTCTTCTTCTTCATGTCATAGAGGTAGCCTACACCTGAGGTGTGGTCGTCTTGGCCATAATAAGCAGCCATGGCAGCACTCTGTGAGGGAAGTGAGAATTTCTGGATAACTGAAACCTCCAAAGGCAGTTGTTCGAATGCCTTCTTTGCAGTATTGTAGCGATAGATGTTCACTTCGTCCTTATCGTCGGTGCTGAAGTAGATGTTTTTATCGGCCACGTTCCATTGCAAGAAGTTTACAGAGGGATTAAAGTCCTTGGTGATAGGTGTAACCTCTCGTGTAGCTAGATTCATGATGTAGGCTTGCTTGTCGTAGTCGTTGGCAATGGGGTGCGAACCACAGTTTTTGCCAATTCCGTCGAATGATTCCGCACTACCGAAGAAGAGGACCTGTGTGCCGTCGGGAGAATATTTGGCACTATTTACGAAACCATTTTCATAGACGAGTGTGTCAATAGCATAGGTGTTGAGATCAAGCTGATAGAAAGAGCTACTTCCAAAGGGGCGTACAGTTACATTCTCTGCATAGGTGCTGAAAAGGATCTTTTGTCCATCCTTGCTGATATCGTGTAGGCTTGTAGAGTGGTGTCCGTAAGTGAGACGTTCGGTAGTACCCTTTTTTATGTCGTATTTTGCAAGGAAACTACGGCCACGGAATCCTGGGATACGATCGCGTGGGGTTACTACACGTTTCAGTGGGCCCTGTTCGGACTGCCCTTTCTCGTTGGGATAGTAGATGAGGAAGTCCTCTGTGGGCGCCCAAGTGAATCCTTCGGCAGGAATCTCCGTAAGCAGCACCTCTTCGGTGAGGGTAGCTGGGTCGAGTATGATGATATTGTTGCCTGCAGCTGCTGTAATCGTGTAGTAGAGCTTGTCGCTCTTAGGCATCCAGCGCATGCCGTCTTTGGCGATGATTACCTTACCCGTCTTGACATCGGACAATTGGGCATATACGTGCTGGCGTCCCTTGCTATAGTTGTTCCAGTAGCGGGTAAGTAAGTATTTCCCGTTGGGCGATACGGAAACATCAATGATACGATTACCATACACTGTGTTGTCCAGTGTGAAGCGTTTCTTGAGGTTGTGCCCTGAGAATACGTTCACCTCTTCGTAGCCTTTATCCTTCTCGATTTCACATTTGAATGTAGGTGCGGTCTTGTCACTCTTGTGAGCGAGGAGCTTAATGGTAATTTCATAGTTGCGTTCGGGCTCCATACGTAATGCGATGTCGCGTGCTGCATTTACGTTGAGGCTGTCCTCGGCATTCTCCTTTTTCATCTTTGATGCTCCGTCCACGAACGCCTCCCATCGTACTGGAGAGGTTACTTTCAACTTACCTCTCATGAATCGGTCGGCACGGATTTGTGTACTCACCACGTAGATGAGATGATCGCCTTCGGCTTTGACTAAGGTCACGAAGCCGGCTGTATCTGCCTCCATGGCTTGTGTGGGGAAATTGTCTTGGTTGAGTCCGATGGCCGTACCCAACAAATTACGTGTGTCGAACTTACGTCCTTCGGTGTTGGTGCTATCGGCGAGGATGGGTTCTCGTAGGGTTACCGCATCACGAACCTGATAACTTTCAATAACCTGAGCCTGAGTGCCCAAAGTCAGTGCCACGAGAGTGGCTGCAAGCATAATTCTTTTTTTCATCGTATTAATATAATATGTTTGTTCTCTTTTCTTTAGCTTTCGTGGATGCCTTTGCAAAAATAGTCATTTTTATTGATAAAAAGCATCTTTCTTTTCTTTTGTGCAAAACTATTTTTACCTTTGTACAACAAAGGCTGAATTTTCGTGCCTGTGAAAATAATTTTTCATGCCTGTGAAAAAGTTTTTTCAAGCATGAGAAAAAATCTTTTCAACAAAGAGAAAAACATATAAAAGTAAACGAACTATGAAGAAAATGTTAGAAGGTAAGGTGGCACTCATTACAGGTGCTTCACGTGGAATAGGTAAGGCTATCGCTTTGCGTTTTGCTGCCGAGGGGGCAGCCATTGCGTTCACGCACGTCACTCCTGGTGCTGCTGCCGAGCAGGCGGAGCAGGAGATTGTCGCACTCGGTGTGAAGGTGAAGCGCTATGTGGCCGATGCAGCCGACTATGCCGCTACCGAGGCTCTCGTGGCTGATGTGATGAAGGAGTTTGGGCGTATCGACATCCTGGTGAACAATGCGGGCATCACACGTGACGGACTGCTCATGCGCATGAGCGAGCAGCAGTGGGACGAGGTCATCTCGGCCAATCTCAAGTCGGCATTCAACTTCTGCCGTGCCTGCACCCCCATCCTGATGCGCCAGCGCAGCGGAAGCATCATCAATATGTCGTCCGTAGTGGGCGTACACGGCAATGCGGGTCAGTGCAACTATGCCGCCTCCAAGGCGGGCATCATCGGCCTGACGAAGAGCATCGCTGCTGAGCTGGGCTCACGTGGTGTGCGTGCCAACGTCATCGCACCGGGCTTCATCAACACCGACATGACGGGCAAACTCAGCGAAGAGCTCCGTGCCGAGTGGGCCAAGCAGATACCCCTGCGCCGTGCTGGCGAGGGCGACGATGTGGCGGGCGCAGCCCTCTTCCTGGCATCGGATCTTGCGGCCTATGTCACCGGCCAGGTGCTCCAGGTCGATGGCGGCATGGCCATGTAGTGCTCCGCCCTTCCGAGAGTTTTTGCAGAGGTTAAGAACAACTAAATGATAACAAGATGATGAAGAGACTACTGCCGCTCTTTGCTGTGCTCGCGACGCTACTGGTGGGTTGCCAGCCAGATATTATCGAGGAGCAAGAGCCACCACAGGAGCAAGTGACCCCCCCCGACACGAGCGAGATGATGCTCGATGGCGCGTGCTATCTGCTCGACCTACCACACAAGACGGCCAAGGTGCTGAAATGGGCCGAGGCATACTCCGACTCCATCAACCTCCCCGCCGTGGTAGGCTACGAGGGCAACAGCTATCGCGTGACGAGCATTGGTGACTCAGCCTTCCGTCATTGCGACAGCCTCACCGTCCTCACCCTCCCTCTGGGGCTGAAGAGCATTGGCAGTGCTGCCTTTGAGCACTGCAATAAGCTCGTCGCCATCATCAGCAGTGCGCAAGTGCCGCCTACGATACAGGGCGACACCTTCCGTGGCGTCGCCG
>JAZONP010000084.1:0-10688 GCA_045654565.1 Bacteroidaceae bacterium | reverse complement strand
CAAAGCAGCGTCCAAACCTTTCTTGTTAATCAAACGAAGACCAGCGGCGCTCAAGCGCAACTGAATCCAACAATTCTCTTCTACATAGAAGAATTTCTTTCTAAACAAGTTCACCTCGAATGTGCGCTTTGTACGACGCTTTGAGTGTGAAACATTGTTGCCAATCATGGCTTTCTTACCGGTAATTTGACAAATCTTAGACATTTCGATCTATTTTTTGATATTTATTTTCTCTGCATTCAAATTTCAGCGTGCAAAGTAACCACTTTTTTACGAGATAACAAAATAATTCAGCTACTAATTTCGCTTTTAGGACTGATTTTCTTCTTGTGAGCCACAAGCCCCTCTCAACCACCTCATTTTTTACCCTACCCACATACCATTTCGGCACTTTAGGAAGAGAGAATTTATCTTATGCTTACACGTGAATAAGCTGGCTTGTCTATCGAGCAAAAGTCGCCGTCTTGATATTTATAATACCCCGTGATAGCAATCATGGCAGCATTGTCGGTAGTATATCCAAACTTGGGGATATACACGTTCCACCTATAGCGTCGTGCATGATCAAGGAACGCCTCGCGAAGTCCCGTATTGGCCGACACGCCACCCGCCACAGCAACCTCTTTGATTCCCAGTTCTTTGGCGGCAAGACGAAGCTTCTTCATCAAGATATCCACGATAGTGGCCTCGAGCGAGGCCGCCAAGTCTTCCTTGTTTTGTTCGATAAAATCGGGGTTCTCCTTCAACTGATCACGCAAGAAATAGAGAAATGACGTTTTCAATCCGCTAAAACTATAGTCATATCCTGCGATATTAGGCTTACTGAAGCTAAACGCCTTAGGATTACCTTGACGTGCCAAGCGGTCGATAATCGGGCCGCCAGGATAGCCCAGCCCCATCACCTTAGAGCACTTATCGATAGCCTCACCCGCAGCATCATCAATCGTTTGCCCGATGACCTCCATATCGTTATAAGCCTTGACAAGCACAATCTGTGAGTTGCCTCCAGAAACGAGCAAGCAGAGGAAGGGATATTTAGGTACATCTTTCTGAGCACCAGGCTCTTGTATAAGATGTGCCAACACATGACCCTGCAGATGGTTCACATCAATCAGAGGCACTCCAAGCGAACGAGCAAAGCCCTTAGCAAACGATACACCCACAAGTAGTGAACCCATAAGTCCAGGACCGCGCGTAAAGGCGACAGCCGAGATTTGCTCCTTTGTGATGCCCGCCTTCTTGATAGCTTGATCAACCACGGGGACAATGTTTTGTTCGTGAGCACGTGATGCCAACTCCGGCACCACACCACCATAACTCTCATGCACAGCCTGACTGGCAGTCACATTAGACAACAACTCGCCATTTCTAATTACAGCTGCCGACGTGTCGTCACACGATGACTCTATACCTAATATAATAATATCCTTTTCCACACTATTCTATATTATGGTGCAAAAGTACGAAATAAATTTAATATGATAGAATCTTCGCACGGTTTCTTTCCATCCACAGCGGTTTCTCAAGCACCAACGTTAGCCTACCGCATAGTCCGAAGATAGGCGGCGCCTCGGAGCCTTTAGGTCGCCGGCCGTAAGGGGAAGGCAAATAAGCAAATAAATTGAGGGCTTGCACTAACTTTAATGCTTGTCTTCGCAAGCCTTGAAATTAGGCGGCGGCTAGGAAAATCGCAAATAAGCTTGGGGAGGCACTAACTTTAATGCTTGCTTCCGCAAGCCTTGAAGATAGGCGGCGCCTCAGAAATACTCAAATAAATTTGGTATTTCATTCGGCTTGCACTATCTTTGTCCCCACGAATGAAAAATTTAGCTCGACATATCGAACTGTTGCTGCGCGACAATGACTGCGTGATACTACCAGGCTTTGGTGGATTCATCGCACATGACGTGCCAGCACACTATGTGAGTGAGGAAGCATTATACTATCCTCCATCACGTAGTATCAGTTTCAATGCATCCATCACGATGAACGATGGATTGCTGATACAGAGCTATATGAAGAGCTACCAGGTGGATTACGCACGCGCTTCTTATATGGTGGATGTCACCATCGAGCAGCTGACCGACATGCTTGACGAGGAGGGATGCGCAACATTGCCCCGCATAGGTACTCTCACACAGGACATCAATCAGATTCTGCAGTTCAAGCCCGATGCTGCGGGTATTGCTTCACCCATACACTTCGGATTGGGTTCATTCATGATTCAGGAGTTGAGTCGATTGAACCAGCCCGCAAAGACATCCCAAAAGAGCGAGGACATCCCCGTCAGAAAGGCAAAGACCATCAGCATACACATCAATAGGGATATGCTCCACCACGTGATGTCTACCGCTGCCGTTTTCTTATTGCTGCTCATGATTGCTCTCCCCACAGGCATCCATCGTCCCACCGACATAGCCGCCTTGCATGTGACAGAACTGCTTAAGAGTCCGCAGACACAAGTTGTAGAGCAAGCTCCCATCGCAACAGAGGCTCAAGAGATAAGTAGCGACACCATACTATCTTCGACCCCACTTCCCGTCGTGGAAGAGTTGGCACCGGCTCCTGAAGCCGAGAGCACAGCCATCGTCGTGGCAGAAACCATAGAAGAGTCAGCTACAACGACAGAGATTCCGGTTGCAGTTGAAGAGATTGCTCAACCTGCCGCCCCCGTTCAGCCCACAAAGACCTACCATATCATAGTAGCTAGTCTGCCCAACCATCGCGGTGCTGACGACACACTGAGCCAGTTTGCCCACATGGGATACCCCGAAGCATCGATCATCGAACGCGACAATCGTGTGCGCATCTCACTTATGCAGTTTACTGACAAGGACGAAGCTAACAAACAACTCAACACCCTGCGTCAGAACGAGAGGTTCCAAAATGCATGGCTGTTAGCGGTACAGAACTGAGAAGCTATTGGCACAATCGGCTATCAACTGAGTCAAAAGCCAAAGAACAAATCCGAGACTCAAGAGTTAACCCCCCATTACAAGATATGAAGAGAGTACGCTGTCCGAAGTGTGACCATTTTATCCAGTTTGACGAAACAAAGTATACCGACGGACAATCACTTGTTTTCGTGTGCGACAACTGCCAGAAGCAATTTGGCATACGCATCGGTGTGAGCAAACTTCGCGCGTTGCAGCGTGAAGAGAATAAGGGTCAGGCCCCTCTCCCTACCCCCGATGAGCAGCAGGAAAATGTAGGTAGCATCGTAGCTGTGGAAAACGTCTTCGGCTTCCGCCAAGAGCATCCATTACAGTTGGGCGACAACATCATTGGACGTCGTAACAAAGGCGATGAGGTGCAGGTACCCATCGAGACCAATGACCCGAGCATGGACCGCCACCACTGCATACTGAACGTCAAACGAGGCAAGACCGGTAAACTTGTCTACACCCTCCGCGACAACGACAGCATCACTGGCACCTTTCTTATGAACGAAGTTCTCGGTGCTAAAGATCGTGTGAGGATAGAGGATGGCGCCATCATCACTCTCGGTGCCACCACACTGATACTGCACGCTGCGGAATAAACACCAGTCGACAAGACGACAACAGATAAAAAAGAAGTGGAGGATGTGTCTCAAGACACACCCTCCACTCTTTTCATCCTGTCAACGTCAACGTGAGTCTGAGCGAGATGAGCTACTGTTGCCACTGCGTGAGCTACTGCTACTTGACGAACTGCTTCTACTTGCCGAACCACTACCTGAAGCGCTGCTACGTGAGCTGCTGCCACTTGATACGCTGCTGCGTGTGCCGCTACCTGAAGCGCTGGTGCTGCGTGAGCTGCTGCCCGATACGCTGCTACGTGTGCCGCTACCTGAAGCGCTGGTGCTACGTGAGCTGCTGCCTGATACGCTGCTGCGTGAACTGCTGCCTGAGGAACTCGTGCTACGTGAGCTGTTGCCTGATACGCTGCTACGTGAACTGCTGCCTGAGGTACTCGTGCTACGTGAGCTGCTGCCTGATACGCTACTGCGTGAGCTGCTGCCTGATGCGCCACTGCGGCTTACTGAGCTACCACCTGCATTGCCACTGCGTGAAGCACTGCTGCTTGAGGTGCTCGTGCTACGTGAGTTGCTACCACTGCTGCGTGATACATCGCCACGTGAGCTAGCAGAAGAGTTGCCGCGAGATGCGCCTGCCGAACTGTCTCTGGATGCACTATTCGCAGCCATTGAGCTACGGCGTCCTGCCTCTGAGTCAGCTTTTACGACACGACTGTTAGCATCGCGTGAAGCTACGTTCACATAGCCCTCTTTCAAGTTACGGCGGCTATCCTCATAGTTCTTTGCATTTTTCCAGGGACGGCTACTTACAGAATCGTACTTCTTCTTACCGCTGAATCTCCAACCATCGTGCTTGTGGTAATCAATGCCTACGTTCCACATACGGAAACCACCCATATAGAGACTGTGCTTATACCTGTCGGCATAGAAGCTGAGAGAGAAGTGTATGCGATTGTGCGCACCATTATAATAGTGATAGTTCACGGGCGTATTGTAATAGTAATAGTTGCGATCGCTGTATCGGCTCCATATTCTCATCGACCATTTGCTACCTACCAGATGTATGGGACGGAAGAAGTAGTCTCGATTCACAAACCTACGATACTGGCTGCTGCGAAGCACATACATCAAATCTTCGTTGCGCACATCGAGCAGATAGTAATAATAATCGATGGCATCATCGTATCCATACACCATATCGTCGAGCACCTCATCCACCTGATAGAGGAAGTCAAAGTTGATCTCGTACACATCCTCATACTGACGATTCGAGAGTCTGAGCTCATATGCCATACGATCACTGAGGAAGCGGGCCTCGCGACGGATATCCGACAAACTCATTGCTGCAAAACTCTTTGCACTGATAGCTGCCAAGGCTACAAACATTAAGGCTAATCTCATCTTTTTCATACTGTCGCTTTTTAGTTCGTTAGTAGTTTCTTTAGCTTTTCTCTGTTGCAAAGGTTATACAAACGAGTGAATAAAGCTGGCTTTATTTTCAACGAGTGCAGTCTACCTTCGCTTTTTCCTGTTGCAAAGATAATAGGAGATATTTACCCACAACAATGAAATCACCTAAACATAAGAAGGAAAAATCCCCCACGCGGAGGACTTTTCCTTCCCATAGTCGTATCTTACTGTATTACAATCTATTTCTCCGCAAATTCCCTGATACGTTGCTCATCTTCGAGCTTACAGATCAGCAGGTGATCGTCATTTTCTGCCACGACATATCCATCAAGTCCGATGATTACGACCTTTTTCTCCTGCATCGTGTGCACCACACAGTTGCGGCTTTCATAGAGCACCACGTTGGGACCTATAGCCACATTACCAGCAAGGTCCTTACCCATCTGCACATGCAGAGAGCCCCACGTACCCAGATCGCTCCATCCGAAATCAGCGGGGAACACATAGATCTCATCCGAGTGTTCCAGGATGGCATAGTCTACCGAGATATTAGGACACTCGGGGAAGTGCGCATCAATCTCTTCTTGTTCTCTTTCGGTATAGAAATAAGGCATCAGATTAGTGAAGATCTCGGCTATCTCGGGCTGATATATACGGAAAGCGTTGACGATGGTGTTTACATTCCAGATAAAGATGCCTGCATTCCAGAAGTAGTTATTCTGACGGATATACTTCCCTGCAGTCTGCAAGTCGGGCTTCTCCTTGAATGAGTCTACGCGATAGATCTCCTTGTTTGAAGTCGAAGCACTGCTCAGGTCGGCCTCAATGTATCCATATCCCGTCTCGGGGCGTGTAGGCTTCATGCCGAGCGTGAGTATAGCATCAGAGTGTTGTGTATAGTCGAGTGCCGAGGTGATGACGCGCTGAAACTCCTTCACATTCATCACCACATGGTCGCTCGGTGTCACCACCACATTGGCTTTCGGGTTACGGGCCTTGATTTTCCAGCACACATAGGCTATGCAAGGCGCCGTATTGCGTCGGCAGGGTTCCTTAAGGATATTCTCCACAGGCACATCGGGCAGCTGTTCGTGCACTATCTGCGCATACCTCTCCGAGGTCACTACCCACACGTTTTCCTTGGGGCAGACGCCGTCAAATCTATCTACGGTAAGCTGCAGCAACGTGCGTCCGCAGCCCATGACATCGATAAATTGTTTGGGACACTCCTGCGTGCTCATCGGCCAGAAGCGGCTACCTATACCACCTGCCATGATCACCAAATGGTTGTTACTTGATGCCATAATGGTCTTCTCTTTTTATTGTTTCTTGACAAAATTAGTATAAGGTGAGCGAAAAAGCAAAACTTGTTTTGACTTTTTCCAATCCGTAGTCCAAAATCACACGTAATGCATCCATGCCAGCCTCAGAAGCCGAGGAATGCTCCCTTTAGTCGCACCTCATTTCGCTCCAAAGTCCACCACCTGCAGTATCTTATTCTTGAGCAGCGGAGAGTAGTCGGGATGAGCGGCGAAGAAAGCCTCCACCTCGCGCTGTGCCTCCTCGCTATGGTGGTATCTTAGCAGCGCCCTCGCCCATTTCTTGGGGAAGAAGATATCCCCCGTACGCTGCACCTCCTCGAGCACCTCCAGTCCCGGGCGTATGTACTTCACCGAGTAGCTTTCGCGCAGCGGATGGTTCAGGTAGGCCAGCGCCTTCTCAGCCCAGGGCTCCACACTTCGGCTCTCGGACTTGAGCAATCTCTCGAATGCCTCATCCATCGCCAACGTGTCGGGGGTGATGACTTGGGCTACGAAGTCAAATTCGCGCACACGGTCAGGGTTGACGATACGCGAGCGCTGCACCCTCAATATCTCCTCCAGCCTTTCGGGGATGTGCAATGCCAGTTCATAAGCCAAGTTGGTATAGTCACGTTCGCTGAGCAATGCATGCGACTGCCCTCGCCACACTTCGTAGAGTCTCCCTACGACCTGCGGGCTACGTGCATTCGAGATGAGACACCGCATGAGCTGCTGCCGACACGACGTCAGAGGATGCCGCTCAGCATATTGCCACAGCTGAAGCTCCAATTGCTCCGTGCCCAACTCACGAAGTGGTTCTCCGAAATAGCTGCAGAGGGTCGATGCGATGAGCGCATTCGTCTCCGTCTCCACTCCTCTCAGCAGCGCCTCCATCCACACGTCGGCCCCTATCAGCTTGGCCTGATAGTTCTCATACAGGGTCATGAGCAAGGCTTGTCGAGCCGTCTCGTCCTCGACCTCCTGCCAATGTCCAAGGAGCCACTCCATCGTCTCCGCCGTGGGGACAAACAGGCCATACCCCCTACCATCGGTATTGGGCAGTATCGTCCGAGCACCTTCGGGTATGGGCAACGCCACTCTCTCTTCAGTCAGGACAGCCTCAACGGTCACCATCGTGTCATCACCCAAGAAGGTCACATCAAAGCGCTGCGGCCACACAAGCGAACGCCTCCAAGGGTCGCTCTGTACGATTTCAAGCACTCCATCCCTCTCGGCAAGCGTGATGTGAGGCATCCCCTTCTGATTGACCCACACATCGCTGAATGCCGCGAGGTCCTCCTCGCTCTTGGCGTCGAGGATGGCAATCAGGTCGTCCCACGTCGCATTTCCATAAGCAAAGGTGGTCAGATACTCACGTATCCCCTCACGGAAGGCCTCCTCGCCCATCATCTCCACCAGCTTGTTCATCATCACGGGCGCCTTGTTGTAGATGATGTTGCCATAGATCAATCCCGCATTGCGCAGGTTGTCCAGGTCTTGGCGTATGGCATTCGTGCCGGGTGTGCGGTCCTCGCTCAACGACGAGGCGGTATAGTTCTTTATCGAGTTCAGCGCGTGATTCACCTCGGGAAACAGCGGCTCGGTGATGCGTGCGGCGAAGTAGTTGGCAAAGACCTCCTTCGTCCACACGTCGTTAAACCAATCCATCGTCACCAAATCGCCAAACCACATGTGAGCCGTTTCGTGGGCGATAAGTTCCGTCCGTGCGAGCTCCTCATCCAGCGTAGGATGCTCGCTCAAGAACATGCGGGTGTCGTTATATAGCGTTGCTCCCGTATGCTCCATGCCGCCATATTGGAAGCCCGGCAGAATGATCAGGCTATACTTGGCAAACGGGTACGGGATACCCGTGTACTCCTCGAGCCAATGAAGCGATGCAGCCACCTGCTCGAAGATGACGTCGAGCTGTGCCACCCTCTTGGCATCCACCTCGCGGTGATAGGCCGTGATGACGCGTTCGCCATCGCGATACTCGGCTTTGTCGAGCTTTCCCGCCACGAAGGAGAAGAGATAGGTGCTGAGCGGTTCGGTGGGTTTGAAGAGGATATGCTTCCTCCCCTCATCGATGGTCTCCGTCTCCACCTCCGTGTTCGACACGGCCTCCCACGCTGCCGGCACCTCGAGCTGTAGGGTAAACTCGGCCTTCAGGTTGGGTTGTTCGAAGCAGGGGAACACCGTCCTCGCGCGATCCGGCACGAGCAAGGTGTAGAGGTACTCCTCGTTGCGGTTGAGCGACTGCTCGCCAGCTGTGAAGGTGATCTCCACCACGTTCTCTCCCTTCCGCGTGGCCTGTCGGGGGATGATGATATGTTCGTTCACGAAGTCATATTCGCACACCTCGCCATTGACTCTGAGCTCATGGAGCAGGTCGGCCCGCTCGCGAAAGTCGAGCACCACCTCCTGTCGCTGCGCCAAGGTGAAGCGTATGCAAGCCTCGGCCTCGATGGCCTCGTCCCGCTGCTCGGGGATGTCAAAGCGGAGCCCATACCTCAGCTCCTTGATGGTCTCCTTGCGCCACTGCGCCAGCTCCAACGACACACCCTCATCGTATATCCTCTCTTGGTATCCGCGCCCCTGGCACCCCACCAGCAGTAGCCCCATCAGCAGGGCCATGACCTTTCGTTGCGTTCTCTTCATTTCTTTTTCTCCTTTTTCGTGGGTTTATCCTCGTCCTCTTCATCAAACAGCGCATCCCTATATCTTGCCTTCGATATCCAGAACAGAAACACAAGCGGAGCCGATATGAAGGTCGGCACCCACTCCTTCCACGTCAGTTTCTTATTGACATCGCTATAGAGTTTGGGCATGAGCATAGCAAGCCCCGCCACCAACCAATAGATCAGCACATAGACAACGACCATCATCTAAGAGTCATTTCAGCAAAGCGACTCATCGATTCGGCACATACCTCTCTCCCACGACGAGCTTGTCGCCCGAGAGGTCCACCTTGAACAGGTGAGGTATGCGCACATAGTGTCCCACGTCGCGATGGCTGTGTACCGACATCAGCCACTGTCCCGAGAAGTCCTGGAAGAGCATGCCGTGGCCGAAGTTGGGCGGTGTGATGGGCTCTGCCTCCTGCACCCAGGGGCCATCGAGCGTGCCGCTCTCCGAGTAGGCCACGCCTTGGGTATACACGTTGTATATCCAGCTGGTCCATATCATGCCGAGTCGTCCTGTTCCTGTGCGGAAGAGCCAGGGGCCATCCGTCACGCGGTTGGGCACCACCTTGCCGTCAATCTTCTCGCGGCTCCATGGCGAGTCGCTGGCACGGAAGAGCACCTTGCCCTCCCCTATCGAACCACTGAGGTCATCCTTCAGCGCGATCTTCTCCATCGTGCCATTCTGGTTCTGCAGCCACTCGCCGCAGTACACCATGTAGGGTTTGCCATCGGTATCTATCCAGAAGGTGCCATCCAGTGTGGGCATATCGTCGGGCAGATAGGTAGCGTCAGCCATCGGGAGGTAGGGACCCTCAGCCTTGTCGCTCACCAGCACATGGCTGGCACGGCGAGGAATCACGTTGCCTGCCACGGTGTCAATCTTTATCGCATTGTTCGTGAAGGTGGCAAAGTAGTAATACTTACCGCCATACTGATGCAGCTCGGCAGCCCATATCTCGGGGCGGCGTCCCATCCAAGAGTTGCTGTCGGTCATGGCCACATGATAGGGTCCCTCCCAGCGAGCGAGGTCATGGCTCTTCCACAGGCGTCCTCCCGTGCCGGTCATGTAGTACATTCCCGTCTCCTTATCGGCAAGGATGCAGGGGTCGCTCAGGCGGATAGAGTCGAGCGGGATATCGGTACGGAATCCACGTGCGGGGCGTATCCCCGGGGTGACAGCCTCTGCAGGCTCCTTCTTGTTGTTGCAAGCACTGAGCACCATGAGTGCCACGGCAAAGATCATAGTAAGTTTTTTCATATAGAATAGATTTTTGTGTGTGTTTACAAAGGTAGGAATAAACCCGCGAACAGCAAACATTAAGTTCCTTTTTTCTTCTTCTTTAGGAACACGTTCCTTCAACGTCAACCTTCAACCCTTCATCCTTAATCGTTAATCCTTAATCGTCAAACCTTCATCGTTAATCGTTCATCGTTCATCGTTAAACCTTCATCATTAATCGTATCATTCCAGTCATGTCATCCCGAGCGTAGAGAGGGATCCCGCGCAAGTACTATGAAACATTGCGTGAGACAAGAAAACCAGTTCTTATGTTCTTCTGTCCAACACCGCCCGGATGGCAAGCACGAGCATCGCAAGTGCTCTCCGCGTAATCCGCGTGAGACATAAATCACTCCGCTTTCTATGTTAAAATCCAAACTATTTTCCGTTTATTTTTGATTATGCTATCAATTTGTTGATGTTTATATATTCAGGTTCAAACGGTTGGTTATTTCTCGCCATTGCCGTGATGATGTGAATAAGCTTGTTCTTGA
>JAZONP010000083.1:0-12850 GCA_045654565.1 Bacteroidaceae bacterium | reverse complement strand
CGCTTGTGTACGGTAGGCTTGCCTCGGCGTACGTCTGCATGATCCATGAGGTCGTCGTGCAGAAGGGTAAAGTTGTGGTATATCTCAAGCGCCAGTGCAGGGTCGAGAATCTGATCCACGTCGTTGCGATACATATTGTATGCCATGAGCATCATGGCGGGGCGTATGCGCTTGCCGCCGAGTGCGAGGATGTACTTGACAGGCTCGTAAAGATTCATGGGCTCATGTGCGTAGTCGAGCTGTTCGATATGGGTGTTTACCTTGTCAAGGAGTTCAGAAAAGGGATAGGGCATGATGTGGAAATTTTAGTGTGTCGTTCAAAAACGTATTGTATGAATAAAGAAAAAGAGGCTACGTGACGTAGCCTCTTGCTGTATGTGATTGAGATTAATTGCTCAAACGGAATGTCACGGGGAGTGTGAAACGTACACGTACTTTCTTTCCGCGCTGCTCACCGGGCTTCCACTTAGGCATATTTTGTACCACGCGGAGGGCCTCCTTATCAAGGTAGGGGTTCACAGGCTTAACAACCTGCGGGTCTACGATAGAACCGTCAGAGTTTACCACGAACTGTACGATAACACGACCCTGGATACCTTGCTCTTGACAGATTGAAGGATACTTGATATTCTTTTGGAGATACTTCATCAGTTCTGCCATACCACCGGGGAATTCAGGTTGTTGCTCTACCACCTGGAAGATTTCCTCTTCCTTTTCAACCTCCTCAACTACGATGGGTACATCGTCAGTAATCTCTACGAATTCAGCTTGGTCCTCAGCTGATACGATGGTCGTTTCCTCAATCTCAGCGTCGTCTTCTACAATATTGAGCACCTCAGCCTGTGTAACGGCTTGGGGAGGGGGAGGAACGGTCTTCTTCTCGGGCATGGTGATGGGGACAACCTCCTCTTCCAATACAAGATCGACAGCCGCTAAAATTTCACCTGTTTCTTCCCTTTCATATTGCGTCCACTCGAACGCTACAAAGTGACCAGCCAACACGAGAATAAAGCCGAGCAAAACCCATGTGAACTTTTTGTTCTCCAAGTTGGCGCTTTCTGTTTTTTTAATTTCCATAAGTTTTATCTTTTATTTACTATATTTTTCGCGTAGTGTTTGCAAAAGTAATACTTTTTTCTTTAGTCATCACAAAAAAAGTTTGTTTTTTTATAACCTGAATACTTTTTAGCTTTTTTTATTCAGGTTTTTCTGCGTCCTGTATGTCTTCTTTTTGCAAAAAGTTGTATATTTGCGAGCGTATCAAAAAATAAAAAATACTCGATGAAACGAGTTCTTGCGTATCTTTTTGTTATATTATGCGGTGTCGCGTTGCTCCACGCACAGGATGCGGGGGCTACGTTTCAGTTTCTGCAGTTGCCTGTATCGTCTCATGCTGCAGCCTTAGGAGGAGACAATATCACCATTGCTGAAGATGATGCAGAACTTTCTTATCATAACCCCGCGCTGCTTACCAATGCTAGCGGGCGTATGCTAAGTCTTAGCTATATGAACTACCTACAACGGACTAATACCGTGGGGGCAGGCTATACATTAGAGTTGGGCAAACGCTCAATCTTGGGGCTGAAAGCGCAATACCTCGATTTCGGCAAAATGAAAAATACCGATGCTGACGGTAATGTTATCGGAAACTTCTCGGCAAAGGATATGGTACTCATGGGAACATATAGCTTTGATTTCACGGATCGCTTGACGGGTGGTGTGAGCGGAAAATTTATCTATTCAAACTATGAACGAGTATATTCGTTGGCGTTGGGCGTGGATCTTGGACTCAATTATTACAATGCAGAAAGAAAGTTCTCGGTGTCCGTTGTGGCGCGTAATCTTGGTGGGCAAGTGAAATCGTTTGACGATACGCAGGAACCCTTACCTTTTAATGTTTTAGTGGGGGTGAGCAAGGGATTTACTTATGCGCCTATACGTCTTTCATTAACTTTAACAGACCTTCATAAGTGGCAGGCCGAAGACTTCTACAACTCAAGCGACGATTCCTGGGGAGATATCCTGCTAAAGCATTTTATTATTGGCGCAGATGTGTTCCCCACTTCGTATACTTACATCGCATTGGGGTACAACTTTCTGCTGCGTAGTGAACTGAAAAACCAGATGAAGCGTTCGCTTGAGGGACTTTCTGTTGGAGCGGGGTTACAAGTGAAGAACATCAAGGTGGGCGTGTCATATGGCAAATATCATGTAGCCGCCTCTTCATTGATGATGAACTTTGCCGTAGTGTTATGAGTTTAGTGTTAAGATTTTGAAAACCACAAATAATTAATATAAATGAAAAAGATAACTATTGCTATCGACGGCCATTCATCATGCGGAAAAAGCACCATGGCCAAAGATCTTGCTCGTGAAATAGGATATATATACATTGATAGCGGTGCGATGTATCGTGCTGTCACCTATTATTGCCTTCAGCATAATCTTTTCACAGAGGATGGGGTGAAGCTCGACGAACTGCAAGCCGAGATGTCTGAAATTCACATTACCTTCCGCCTCAACGCTGAGGGGCGTCCTGAGACCTATCTTAATGATGAGTGCATCGAGAAGGAGATTCGTGGCATGGAGGTATCATCACGTGTGAGTCTCATTGCTACTATTGGTTTTGTGCGTGAGGCTATGGTGGCTCTGCAGCAGGAAATGGGTAAGGAAAAGGGTATCGTAATGGATGGTCGGGACATAGGTACCACGGTATTCCCTGATGCTGAGCTGAAAATTTTTGTTACTGCCAGTGCGGAAGTACGTGCCCAGCGCCGTTATGATGAACTCAAGGCAAAGGGGGAACAGGTGTCCTATGAGAAAATCTTGGAAAATGTGAAGGAGCGCGATCGCATTGATAGTGGGCGTGCAATTAGTCCCTTGCGAAAAGCTGATGATGCTCTTGAACTTGATAATAGCGATATGACCATTCTCGAACAGAAGGCTTGGTTGATGGAGAAATTCTGTGAAGTAGCCAAATAGGACTCTGTGGAAAAGGCTTCAAAAGATGATTAACGTAGAAATAGACGAAAGGTCGGGCTTCTGTTTTGGTGTGACTACCGCCATACGTAAGGCTGAGGAAGAACTGCAGAAGGGCGCGCCACTCTACTGCTTGGGTGACATTGTTCACAACGGCATGGAGTGTGATCGTTTGCGAGCTCTGGGGCTTATTGCCATTAATCATGAGCAATTTAGACAACTGCACGATGTTCGTGTACTTCTTCGAGCTCATGGTGAGCCTCCCGAGACTTATGAGACTGCATATCAAAAGGGCATTGAACTTATCGATGCGACTTGTCCTGTGGTGCTCAATATCCAAAAACGCATCAAGCAAGAGTATGTTACTCCTTCGGATTCCCCAAAACAGATAATCATCTACGGACAGAAGGGACATGCTGAGGTCTTGGGGCTTGTGGGGCAAACCGAGGGTACGGCTATCGTTATTGAGAGCATTAGGGAGATTGATCGCATAGATTTCACCCGTGATATTTATCTCTATTCACAGACCACTAAGTCGCTTGACGAATTTCGTCTCATCGTAGAAACTATCAAGCAACGTATCGGTTCTGACGTGAAGTTCTATTATTATGACACCATTTGCCGTCAGGTATCGAATAGGCTTGATAATATACGTCGTTTTGCTGCTGCTCATGATCTAATCTTTTTCGTTTGTGGAAAGAAGAGTAGTAATGGCAAGGTGCTTTATCAGGAATGTTTGAAGGCTAACTCCAATTCATTTCATGTTGAAGGTAGTCACGAAATTGACTTTACACTCATAAAAGACGGACAATCTATTGGTGTATGTGGTGCCACTTCCACTCCCAAGTGGCTCATGGAGGAATGTAGACATGCAATTATAAATCATAAAATATAAAACTTATGGCAAGAAAAATCAATTGTATCGGTATTCTCACCTCGGGTGGTGACGCTCCAGGAATGAATGCTGCTATCCGTGCCGTTACTCGCACGGCAATCTTTAATGGATTAAAAGTTAAAGGAATCTATCGTGGGTATAAGGGACTTATCACCAACGAGATAGAGGATTTCAAGACTGAGAATGTGAGCAATATCGTACAACGTGGTGGCACAATCTTGAAGACTGCTCGTTGTCCAGAATTTAAAACAGAAGAGGGACGTGCTGAGGCATGGAAAAATATCTGTGAGCATGAAATAGATGCTCTCATCGTTATCGGTGGTGATGGTTCACTTAGTGGTGCTCGCGTATTAGCACAGGAATATGATCTTCCTTGCATTGGAGTTCCTGCAACGATCGATAATGACCTTTATGGTACTGATACTACGTTAGGCTATGATACCGCGCTTAACACTATTGTGGAGGCTGTTGACAAAATCCGTGATACAGCAAACTCTCACGAGCGTATCTTCTTTGTTGAAGTGATGGGCCGCGATGCAGGTTTCCTCGCTCTCAATAGTGCTATTGCCTCGGGGGCTGAAGCTGCAATTATTCCGGAACACCTTACTCAGGAGGACCAATTGGCTGTGTTCATTCAAAATGGAATGCGTAAATCGAAGAATAGTAGTATTGTGTTAGTGTCTGAGAACCCTGAGTTAGGGGGAGCTATGCACTATGCTGAGCGTGTACGTAATGAGTTCCCTCAGTTTGATGTACGTGTGTCTATTCTTGGACATTTGCAACGTGGTGGTCGTCCTACGGCTCACGACCGTATCATTGCTGGTCGTATGGGCGCTGCTAGTATTGAGGCTCTGCTTGATGGTCAGCGTAACGTGATGATTGGTATCCGTAATGATGAAATTGTATATGTGCCCTTCAATACCGCGATTAAGAAGGATAAACCTATAGACAATCATTTGATGCATGTCTTGCAGATGTTGTCTATTTAATGAGGAGATAAAAAAGAGAGAGGACATTCAAAATTTTGAATGTCCTCTCTCTTTTTATGTCTTGTTATTGTCTATTCGGACAATAAATCGGTGATGAACTTATTGAGCTCTTCATCGAGTCCGGCAAGAAGTCCCTTCTTTACTAACAAGGTGTCATCATCAACGAGGAGTAGGTCGGCTATGGTTTCTCGCTCTTCGTCAACGAGGACAAAAGAATAGGGCATCCACACTGCAAGACGCTCAAGTTCTCCCTCTACGTTCACCGCTTCAATAACTTCTGTAAGATTATTTGTCACTTTCTCGTAAAAAGCATCAGGCTCGTAGCTCTTCCATTCTTCGATGACGGCTGAAGCAATCTCTTCATCATTGTCGTTAAATACCAATAATTTACCGCTTTCACGGAGAGGCTGAAGATAGAAGTCTGTCGAAACCAATTGGTCTTCTTCGCCCGAATAGAGTTGGACTATTTTATTTAATGCTTCGCTAAGTGCTGCAGTTGATGCTGGAGTCAAGTTCATAATGATTATCGTTTTGTTTAGCAAATGTAAGGATATTTTCCGAATTTCGCTTGTCCTAACTCATTATTTTTATTGAAAAATCATTTTGACAACCTAATAGAATTCGTTTTTAGTCATCTACACGCACTACGGAACGTACGTTGTTTAGTTTCTTAAGGTTTTCGCAAATAACCTTAATGTCGTCTACATCGTGCACGCGAAGTCGAATGGTCCCATCAAAAATCCCATCGTGCGCTTCGATGAGGATGCGCTCCATATTTACATTAAGTTCTTGGGATATGACATTGGTGATTTGGTTTACCACTCCTACGCCATCAATACCTTTTATGTTGAGTGATACGGAGAAATGGAGCAGTTTGTGGGTACTCCATTGTGCTGACACAATACGATTACCATAGGCTGCTTTAAGTTTGGTCGCCTTAGGACATTTGCGCTGATGTATGACTATCTGACCATCGTCATCGATGAAGCCCAACACGTCATCGCCTGGTATCGGATGACAACAATCTGCCATGTGATAGACGTTTTGCAAGGCTTCATCTGTAAGGATAAGCGGACGTTTTTTATCGATTTTTTGTGCTTCGTCTGGGGTATAATGCAGAGGATAGGGTGTTGAAGGCTCTTCTTTCTTGGTGGTACGGAAGAGGCGTCCGAGAATATTGTTTGAAGATGAGCTCCCCTTAAGCGCGTTGCGTTCGGCATCTCCGAGAGAAACAAGCCCCTTGCCGATAGCGATGAGCAATTGGTCGTATTCGGTGAATCCGTGCAGACGACATAAGCGTGCCATATTGTGTATATCGAGTGTTAATCCCTCTCTCTCTACAAATTCATTCATCAAGCGTTCGCCTTCCTTGTGCGCGATGCGTTCTTCACGTCTTAATATGCCTTGTATCTTACTCTTGGCTTTGGCTGTAGTGACCATGTCAAGCCATTCAGGCTTTACATTCTGAGTTTTAGAGGTAAGCACCTCTACCTGATCGCCACTTTGTAATACGTGACTCATGGGCACAAGTTTATGATTAACCTTTGCGCCGATGCAGTGAGTTCCCAATACCGAGTGGATAGAGAAGGCAAAGTCTAGTGCTGTGCAACCTTGAGGCATAGTCTTAATCTCTCCTTTCGGGGTAAAGACAAAAATCTCCGATGCGTAGAGGTTCAGTTTGATGGCATCGAGGAAATCCATCGCGTCAGGTTGTGGGTCATCAAGTATCTCCTTGATGGCGTGGAGCCAATGGTTGAGATCTACCTCTTCCTCTTCCACATAGCCTTTCTCTTTGTATTTCCAATGTGCGGCTACACCTTGTTCGGCAATATCATCCATGCGCTGACTTCGTATCTGTACCTCGACCCATTCACCATGACGGCTCATGAGCGTCATATGCAGTGCTTGATATCCATTGGTTTTGGGTTGGTTAACCCAATCGCGGAAACGATCTGGATGGCTGCTGTAGAGTTGAGATAGGGCGATATAGATGTTGAAGCATTCATTGGCCTCTTCTTTGGGGTTATGAGGCTCGAAGATGATACGCACGGCGAGAATGTCGAAAATCTCGTCGAAGGCAAGATGCTTGGTTTGCATTTTGCGCCATATCGAGTAGGGTGATTTGATTCGCCCCAAGAGCCTATACTTTATCCCCATTTCATTAAGTTTGGCTTTGATTGGAGCAGTGAAGTTGTCAAAGAGTTTCTCGCGTTCGGCTTGGGTGACGGCGAGTTTCTCCTCTATCGCTGCATACTCTTCGGGATGTTCGTACTTGAAGCTGAGGTTCTCAAGTTCCATCTTTATCTTATTCAACCCGAGGCGATAGGCGATGGGTGCATAGATGTAGAGTGTCTCACCAGCTATTTTGTACTGCTTGTTGGGTGCCATGTGCTCTAGTGTGCGCATGTTGTGCAAGCGGTCAGCAATCTTGATAAGGATGACTCGAATGTCTTCGGACATGGTGAGAAGCAACTTCTTGAAGTTCTCGGTTTGTGCAGATGCCTTGTCACCGAAGATGCCACCCGAGATTTTTGTGAGTCCGTCAACAATCTGTGCCACTTTGGGGCCAAAAAGATTGGAGATGTCCTCAATAGTGTACTCTGTATCCTCAACCACATCGTGCAGTAAGGCTGCACAAATAGAGGTTGAACCGAGCCCTATCTCCTCGCTCACTATGCGCGCCACAGCTATAGGGTGCAGTATATAGGGCTCGCCTGAATTTCGGCGAACTCCCTTGTGGGCATGCTTGGCAAAATTGAATGCGCGGGTAATGATATCTACCTTCTTGCGGTGTTTCGATGCCAAGTAGCTATTAATGAGCCCTTGAAAAGCTTCGTTGATGAGCCGTTCCTCAGATGGTTCCTTTTCAGTAGTCATGATGTCTCTTATCTCGGATATATCTTCAATGTTTTGCCTGCCACAATGTTGCTGCTTTTAAGACCATTCCATCTCTTTAGTTCGGTAATGGTTACGCGATAGCGGCGTGCTATAGTTGAAAGAGTCTCGCCGCTACGTATCTTGTGGATGACAAAACCTGTGTTCAATGCTTGGTTCTTGAGCTCCTTTACCTTCTCTTCGGAGAAGTATTTCTCGCGCTCATAATTATAAATAGAGTCTCCCGATAGTATGAAGTCCCGTATCTTGTCCTCGGGAAGTCTGAGAGAGTTAGGTTGGAATTTTCCTGGGATTACATTTTCCTTATATTGGGGGTTGAGGCCACGGAGTGTTTCTATGTCAATGTCACACACTGCCACTATTTGGTCAAAGTGGAGTAAGCGGTTCACCATGATAGTGTCGGTTGCTAAGGGTAACTTACTCTCCATGGGACAGATACCGTGTTCTGCGTGGTAGGTCATGATGTAGTTGGCAGCAATAAAGGCTGGGAGATAACCACGGGTCTCACGAGGTAGATACCAATAGATATCCCAAAATTCACGCTTCCCTCCCGAACGATAGATGCCCTTATTTACATTGCCTGGTCCGCAGTTGTAGGCCGCGATGGCAAGGCTCCAGTCCCCGAAGCGGTCGTAGAGCGAACGTAGGTACTTGGCCGCCGCCCAAGAGGCCTTCTCGGGATCTCGTCGGTCATCTACAAGACTATTCTGCTTCAGCCCGTAGAGCTTGCCTGTGCTGTACATGAACTGCCACAAACCAGTAGCCCCCACACGAGACACGGCCACTGGGTTCAGTGCCGACTCTACCACAGGCAGATACTTCAATTCGTTGGGAACATCATATACATCGAGTGCCTGCTCGATGAGTGGTTCGTAATATTCCATCATGCCGAGCATGTAGGATACTTGATGGCGCAGCTTTGAGGCATAGCGGTCGATATGCGACTTCACCACTTGATTATATATCATTGGCACCACACAGGGAAGGTTGGCCAGTCGGTCGTTGTACACCGTATCGCTGAATATGGGATTTGTGGCGGTCGATGTACAGGTGGTGTCCACCATCAAGTAGGTCTGTGCATACCAGCTGTTGAGCAAGCTGTCCAGTTCGCCCGACATGCTTTCGAGCACTACGAGTGAGTCGTCCTCCACCTTGGTCCAAGCTTCGGGGATAGGCATGCGCTGTATCTCGATAGGAGCCTTCTCTACGGTTTCGGCTATTGTCGTGTCTTCTTGCTCCACTGCTGAGGGGGCTGTTGTCTGGATAACTATTTCTTGGGGAGTTTCGGTCTTCTGTACTCCACGGATAGGGAATATTTTCTCCGTACATCCGCACAACAAGATGAGGGCGGATAGAACTATGTATGAGGTTTTCTTCATTTATTGGTCATTATTCTTTTTCGATTCTTTTGCATCGGGGCATCCGCCGAGGATGATGACAATCTCTCCACGTGGCTCGGTAGCGGTAAAGTGGGCGATTACCTCGGCTAGCGTACCACGCACGGTCTCTTCGTGTAGCTTGGATATCTCGCGACATACTGCAACTTCACGCTCTGCACCGAAATATTCGGCAAATTGGGTGAGTGTCTTTACTAAACGGTAGGGTGATTCGTAGAATATCATTGTGCGATGCTCTTCCTGGAGGGCAAGCAGTCGCGTTTGACGACCCTTCTTTTGGGGTAAGAATCCCTCGAAACAGAAACGATCGTTGGGTAACCCTGATGACACCAGTGCTGGGACAAAAGCTGTTGCACCGGGTAGACACTGCACTTCAATGCCATGTCGAACACACTCGCGAACAAGTAGGAACCCTGGATCGCTGATGGCTGGTGTGCCAGCATCAGACACGAGAGCCACAGTCTCTCCTGCCAACATTCGTTGAACGAGAGGCTCGATGGTTTTGTGCTCGTTGAACTTGTGGTGAGATTGCAACGTGTTTTTTATCTCGTAATGCTTCAATAAGATGCCGCTTGTGCGTGTATCCTCTGCCAAGATAAGATCAGCCTCCTTTAATATTCGTATAGCGCGGAAGGTCATGTCTTCGAGGTTGCCCACAGGTGTGGGGACCACATATAATCGTCCTTTACTCATTTCGTCAGTTGCAATTTATACATATTGGTTTCTTTACGTTCAAAGCCTATTGATTGGTACAGTCCATTGGCTGCCACCCGTTTGGGGTTTGAGGTAAGGTACAACGTCTCGATGTCCTGTTTTCTGCAATAGTCAATGGCGTGAGCCACAAGCTGGCGGCCGAGGCCGTAACCACGATACCTCTCGTCTACTACCACATCTTCAATCCATGCCTTGCTGCCTGTAGGACTAAGGTAGGTACCGACGGTAATCATTCCTGCAATGCAACCGTTGTGTTGCAAGAAGAACAATCTACTGTTGGTCGATGTGATGAGTTTATCGTAAGCCTCTTCCGTCAATGTAATATTACGGGTTGTCAGTTGTCTGAGCAACCGACAAGTGGCCTCATATTGGGCCGAGTCAAAACAGATGGGAGAGATTATTGTTGGCTCCATGATTTCGTCCTACGTCTATTATCTGCGAGATGCTTACGACTCTTTGTTGGCAGCGATGCGCTCCAATGACTGATACACCTGCATCAGACCACGGGGAACGTGGAAACAACCTTTCCATTTACCGCCCTTCAAGGTGAGCAACACCTCGCCCTGGCGGTTGAGGTAGCCAAACCATTCAGGGTGTTCTGGATCCATGAAGTGGCTCCACGCGTAGTCGTGGATGCGCTCAAACCAAGCCAAGCACTCGGTATTGCCTGTGAGTTCATAGCCCTTAATCATGGTGATAAGGGTTTCTATATGTACCCACCACAGCTTTTGATCCCACTCAAGCTGCTGGAGAGGACGGCCCAAACGGTCCATGAAGTAGAAAATACCACCATATTGTTTGTCCCAACCATATTCGACCTCAGCCAAAGCTATCTTCACGGCTTTCTCTATTAAGGCTTGGTCCCCCAAACGCTTGCCGAGATCCATGATGAACCACATGGCTTCGATGGCGTGGCCAGGGTTGAGTAGGCGACCATCCATGCAGTCTACCATCTCGTTATTGGTGCCTAGATGCTCTACGATAAGGCCTAACTCGGGGCGGTAGAATACGTCCATAACTTCGTGCACACAGGTCTCGATAGTTTTGTCGAGGAACTCCTTGTCCAGGAGCGACTCTATCTCGAGTGCCACGTTGCAAAGAATCATAGGCAAGGCAAAGCTCTTCAATGAGCGGGCACCGGGCGACGCCTTTGACCAGCGCCCCTTGGGATTGTCGACCTTGGAGAGCACGATATCGAAGGTCTTCTTGGCTATCTCGGCATACTCCTTGTTGCCCGTGGCGATGGAGAGCTGTCCGAAGGCGATAACCGCAAACGTGTAGGAGAAGATGTTATAGGGCTCTACGAGCGGATGTCCCTCGCGGTCGAGGGCAAAGTACCAGTTGAGGTTACCGTCGTGGCCATACTTCTTCAAGAACTCGGCACCTTGGATAGCGGCGTCGAGCCACTCCTGGCGCTTCTCCACCTTATTGTAGAGGGTAGAGAGCATCCACACTTCGCGGCCCTGGAGCCAGATAAACTTGTCGGTGTCGAAGACCTCGCCGTCGCGTTCGAGGCAGGTGAAGTAACCGCCAAACTCATGGTCTATACTCTTTTCCATCCAGAAGGGCATCACTCTGTCGAGGAGCTCGCTCTTGTATTGCTGTGCTAATTGTTTGAAGTCAATCATGTTGGATATATGTTTTAGTTGTTGTTACTATTTTTTGAAATAGGAGCCCAATGAGAGTAACCATGCCACTACGATGCTCACCACCATGCCGATGGCACCGAAGAGCAGGAAGTTGGCCGAGGTGTACTCGCTCATCCAGAATACGACAGCCTCGCCCGCTACGAAGCCTGCCAGTGCGGCATTGCCCTTGACGCGCTTCATGAACACGGCGATGAAGAAGAGTCCGCCGAGTCCGCTGGTAAGCAAGCCAAGTGCCTCGTTAAAGAAGTCGAGGAACGACTGGATGTTCCATGTAGCCATGAACAGGGCGAGCATCAAGCCTACCAAGCCGCTCACTACCGATGCCCAGCGGGCTACGACAACGAGTTGAGAGTCGGTGGTGGGGCGGAAGCGTTTCCAGAAGTCGATGCTGAAGGCCGTGGCCACACTGTTGATATTGCTAGAGATGGTACTCATGGTAGCTGCAAAGATAGCGGCGATGAGTGCTCCGGCCACACCGGCGGGCATCTGGCTCATCATGAAGAAGGGGAAGATGGCGTCGCTCTGTCCCATCGTCACGTCGAGTTCTGCGGGGTGGGTCTTGTAGAAGGTGTAGAGGCCTGTACCAATCATATAAAAGGCTACGGAGACGAACACGCTCATCACGCCATTGACCAGGATGCCACGTCCGGCCGACTTTTCATCAGGTGTGGTGAGGTAGCGCTGGATGACCGTCTGGTCGGAGGTATAGGAGATTAGATTGTTGGCCAATCCGCCGATGATGATAACCCACCAGGTAGCTTGCGACCAGGTGTTGCTCCAGTCGAAGAGACGCAGTTTGTCATTCTCCAAGGCGATGTCGATGCATCCCATCACACCTCCTTCGGTACCCACAGCCAAGTATACCGCAGCGAAGATGGCTCCACACACGAGGATCAAGCCCTGCACCACGTCGCCCCAGATGACAGCCTCGACACCACCCATGGTGCAGTAGACGATGGTCACGAGACCCATGAGCACGATGCACAGGTAGATGTCGATACCCGTCACGGCGGTGAGTGCCAGTGAGGGGAGGTAGAGCACGATGGCCATGCGTACGATCATGAAGATGCTGAAGAGTGCTGAGGCCAAGAGGCGCGTGAAGGTGTTGAAGCGCTGCTCCAGAATCTCATAGGCGCTGGTCACGTTGAGTTTGCGGAAGTAGGGCAGATAGTACTTGATGACGGGGAAACTCACGAGCAGGATCATCCACAGCATGGGGTAGTAGGTCCAGTCGGTGGTGTAGGCCTTGGCCGGGATGGTCATGTAGGTGATGGCCGAGAGCATGGTGGCATAGATGCTGATACCCGCTGCCCACCAGGGGATGCGGCCGCC
>JAZONP010000082.1:0-21362 GCA_045654565.1 Bacteroidaceae bacterium | reverse complement strand
AACGAGGGTTGCATCCCCACGAAGACGTTGCTCTATAGCGCGAAGTTGTATGATCAGGCACGCAAGGGCGAGAAGTATGGACTGCGCGTCGAGGGGGCCGAGCTGGACTATAAGAAGATGGTAGACCGCAAGACGAAGGTGGTGCGCAAGCTTGTGGCTGGCATCGGCCTGCGCATGAAGGGGGCTGCCGTGGAGGTGGTCAAGGGCGAGGCTCTGATCATGGGGCGCACCGAGGAGGGCGCTCTACGCATCGCGGCGGGCGAGGCTACCTACGAGGCAAAGAACTTGCTCATCTGCACGGGATCGGAGACATTCGTGCCCCCTATCCCCGGGCTTGATATGGAGGGTAATGAAGCTCTCGTGACAAATCGGGAACTGTTGGCTCTGAAGGAGGCTCCTGCGAGCCTTACCATTATCGGAGGTGGTGTCATTGGCATGGAGTTTGCCTCGCTCTACAATAGCCTCGGGGCCGAGGTGCACGTGGTGGAGATGATGTCCGAGATCTTGGGCGCTATGGACGCGGAGATCAGTGCCATGCTACGCGCACAATATGCGAAGAAGGGAGTGCAGTTCCATCTCTCGTGCCGTGTGGCCGGTGTGGAGGGATGTCGTGTGACCTTCGTCGATAGCGAGGGGGCTGAGCACACCATAGAGTCGGAGAAGATTCTGCTTAGTGTGGGGCGCAGAGCGAATACCCAGGGCTACGGACTAGAGACGCTGGGTGTGGAGCTGGAGCGCGGCGGCATCAAGGTGGACGAGAAGATGCGTACCAACGTGCCGGGCGTGTATGCCGCAGGCGACGTCACGGGGTTTTCGATGCTCGCCCACACGGCAAGCCGTGAGGCGGAGGTGGTCATCAATAACCTCTGTGGGCATGCCGATGCGATGAGCTACGATGCCATCCCAGGCATCGTGTACACCAACCCCGAGGTAGCCGGTGTGGGGCTCACCGAGGCGCAGGCACAGCAGCGGGGTGTCAACTATGACTGCCTGAAGCTCCCCATGGCCTACTCGGGGCGTTTCGTGGCCGAGAACGAGGGTGGAGAAGGCTTGTGCAAGCTCATCGTGGAGAAGGCGACACGCCGCATCATAGGCGTACACATGCTGGGCAATCCCTGTAGCGAGGTCATCAGCTCGGCTTGCATCGCCATCGAGCGGGGCATGACGGTGGAGGAGCTGGAGCGCGTGGTATGGGCTCATCCTACCGTAGGAGAGATCATCAAGGAGTGTCTTTGAACTCATCGCTCACAGCTCAAAGCAGAAAAATAAAGAGGGTGTGTCACCGACGCACCCTCTTTCTCTATTTGTAATGATATGGTAGCTTGTTTCAGTGCTTACTTTATCACCTTACGGCCGCCTACGATGTAGATGCCATGCTCGGTAGCTGCATTGACCTTGCGGCCGGTGAGGTCGTAGATGGCCGAGGGCTGAAAGGTGGGTACTGATACGACTTCCTCGATGCCCACATAGTCGGTGTCAACGCTATAGGCACCATCGGTAAGCTCTTCGATGGTGTAGGGGATGTATACCATGCTGTAGCCGCCGGGCTCCTCTTCGAAGAAGAAGGCGATACGGCCATCGGCCTGGAGAATCATGGTAGAGTAGCATGACCCCTTGGTGCTTACGTGCTCGCCCTTGGTCCAACCTTGTGAGAAAGTAGTAGAGTTGTACTTGTTTGTGCCATCCTCGTTGTATACCATCTCCTTATAGTAGATAGCCACATTGCTGCGGTCATTGCCTGTAGGTATGGACTGGAACATGAGGTCACACTTCGCGCCATCGGCCTTGCGGATGGCTGCAACCTTGTAGATTTCACCGTTGGTAGAGTTGCCACCGAAGCTGAGGCCGCCCTGCACCTCGTTACTTCCTACTTCGCCCAACCAAGAACCTGTGGTGTAGGTGTTGTCATCAAACTCGAAGATGTTGAAGTAGCGGCCATTGTATTTACGGCTTGAGAGGATGACGGTACCATCGGGCAGCTCCTCAACCTTGGGCTCGTTGCCCCACTTGGAAGCACTCTTCTCGTAGCCGAGGTTGCCGAGTACCTCCCATGTCTGGCCGAAGTCGTCAGAGTAGATGACATAGTTGTGGTGCTGACGCTGTGTCTTGGTCACGTTCCATACAGCGCAGTAGAGACGGTAGTACTTGTCCTTCTTCACCACGCGGCTCTGGCAGATCTTACCGGCGCCGATGAAGAGTGATGCTGCGTGTACAGTGCCGTTCTTGTCTACAAACTTGGGATAGATGTCATAGGTCACCTCCTCGGGCTCGCCATATACCCACTCCTTCTTCTCCTCGTCGTAGGTGATGTAGAGGCGTGACACGCGGTTGG
Organism: Bacteroidaceae bacterium; assembly: GCA_045654565.1. Lineage (GTDB taxonomy): Bacteria > Bacteroidota > Bacteroidia > Bacteroidales > Bacteroidaceae > UBA1189. Next base: position 19,030 of record JAZONP010000082.1, on the reverse strand, counting down.
GATTGGGGTTGGGCTCGCCGAAGGTACCGTCCCAACAGGTGCGATTACCGCACACACTCATTACAAGTACCTTGTTGCTTTCACGGTCGGCCACGATAGCGGGGTCGCCATAGCCTACCTGCCATATCTTGGAGGTGTCGTTGGTAGCGATGCCAGGTCCCTGGCCATCGGCGATGCATCTCTCCTCGGTCCATGTAACGCCATTATCCGATGATACACGGCACACGAGGTCTACCTCGCCGTAGCCGATGTCGTTGCCGCAAGGGCGATAGTCGCAGATGGCGAAGATGTCTCCATTGGGTGCTGTGGCGATAGCAGGGATACGGTAGGGCTTACCATCTCTGGGAGTGTAGAACAGGGTGCGTTCCTCGTTGGCGGTGTAGGATGCGGTGATCTTAACGCCCTCGGCAGGAATCTCTTGGTCCTTGTAGCTCTCTACGCCCTCGGCAAAGCCATTGAAGGTGTAGCCACGATAGGTCATCGAGCTGAGCGAGAACGTGGTGGCGTAGGTGGGGAGGTAATAGGGCTTCTCCTCGACGCTACCTATGATGCGTGTGCTGCTGCTCACGCCGTTGAGTGTCATGTTGAGCTCGGCCACGCGAGGGCTTGATTCCCATACCTGATCTACTGCAACCTCAAGAGAGAACGCGCTTTCTGAAACGGCATCGAGCACCCACCAGCCTCCTTGGTCGCCAGCGGTGTAGAGCTTCAGGTCGCCGCCCTTGCCACCATAGGCGTTGATACTCATGCCTGTGGCATTAGAGGGTACGATTGCATAGCCGCCATCCTTAGTGAGGAGCTTCCAGGTAGTGGCAGATTGGTTGGTAGCCATTGTTGCGGCTGAACCGTCAGAGGTGCCATTGACGTTGAGCGCATAGTCTCCACCCACGGCTTTATTGTAGAGTTTGAATCCATCGGCATTGCCCACGAGGTACCACAGTTCTGTGGTGGCAGTGAGGTCGCACACCTGGGTAGAACCGGCAGCATCGTTGCTCGCGCTCTTCACACCGGCCGAGTAGCTGGCATCACGGTACATCTTGAGGCGTATCAGCTTATCTCCAAAGTTGGCAGAGAAGGCATCGAGGGTGAACTTGGCATAGATGGTCAGTCCGGGTGTCAAGGCCTCTATCGTGGTCGAAGCGAGTGGGATGGTGTAGGCTGCATCGGTGAAGAAGCCCTCGAATTTGTAGGCTTTGTTGTAGGTCTTCAGCGTAAGGGTTGGGTCGGTAACCTCTGTACCCTCCTCCAAGTAATAGGGAGTAGAGGTAATCTCCTCGTTATTCCAGGTGAAGATGGCATTGGCTAATGCAGGGCTTGCTACAGCAAGCGACGGAAGATTCTCGGTGTCAACTGTAGGGAGGAGCAGGAAGTCGGAACTCCATGAACCGTTGTTGACAGGAACGCTGTTCTGATTGTATCCCGATCCGCTGGCCGCCATCACCATGTACTTACCTCCCGATGAAGTAGGGTTGTAGAGTGAGTAGGCACCGCTCGACTTGTCTACGGCATCGTTGGTGAACTTGAAGCTATAGGCTGCATCGGCAACGTTGAGGCTCTTGTTGGCATAGGAGAGGTACTTGCCCGAGCCGTTCTTGATGTAATAGGCATCGGTGCCATTGGCGATGAGCTCCCATGCGTAGTTCGTATTGGCCTTGTCGCAGGCTGTACCGTTGGCCAATGAGTTGTTATTGACATAGAGGTAACGGTCTACATAGGTGCCGTCGCTCTGCTTGGTATGTGCCGCGAGGTAGTACTTCTTGCCATTCTCGGGAGTGGCGGCGTTGATGACATTGCAGGCTACACCCAAGAAGAGGAATAGCATGCATTTAAGGAATTTGTTTCTCATTGTTTGGTGTTATTGGTTTTTGATTAAATTGTTTCAGTCGTTTACGCTTTGCTGTGATTTTGTTCCAGCTTTTACTCGATGACCACCTTCTTTCCGCCTACGATGTAGATGCCATGCTCGGTAACCTTCTGGACTTTGCGGCCAGTGAGGTCGTAGATAACTGATGGCTGAGAGTTGAGAGCCGACTCCACCTCTTCAATGCCTGTAGCCGAGGGGTCGGTGGCGTATTTGCCACCGGTAATCTCTTCGATGGTGAGTGGGACGTAGGCCATGCAGTAACCCTTGGCTTGGTCGTCGCCATAGCAGGGAGCCTCCTCGAAGAAGAAGGCTATCTTGCCATCCTTCTGCAGGGACATAGCACTATAGGCACTCTGCTGGGTGCTCACCTGAAGGCCCTGAACCCAGTTGGCCGCGATTTGTTGTGAGGTATAGTTGGCGTCGGTGACCTCCTTGTACCAGATGGTCACGTCGCGACGGTCATAGAGTCCGCTACCTCCCTTGGGTTGCGATTGCAAGAGGAGCTTTACGGCATTACCATTGGTATTCAACGCGTTGATGCAGTAAATCTCTCCGTTACATGTGTTGCTTCCGCCATTGCCGCATCCATTGACATTATTGCCCCATGTGCCGGCATTGGCAGCCTTGTCGGTGTAGGTGAACACGTTGAACTGACGGCCACCGCCACGGCGCACGCTGAGCACGACCTGTCCGCTGGGCAGTATCTCTACCTTGGGCTCGTCGTTAGAGGTCACGGGTGTCTGGCTCCCGCCGAGGATGTGCCAGTTGAGGCCGAGGTCGTCTGTGTAGATGGCATAGATGGCGGCATTATAACCTTCTTTCTTTAGGAGCATGGCACCATAGATGCGTGCCTTGCCTGTATTGTTGTAGTTCTCGTCTACAGCCAACTTTCCGCTGCCGAAGAAAGCTGAGTGGCCATTCTGTATGGTGGCATCGGCGCCGATGAACAGACGTTCTGAGATGTCCTCCTTTGTCCAGGTGACGCCGTTGTCTTCGCTAAATACGCGTACGGTTCTGTTGTGTGAATTGGCATTACCATTACCAAACATCACGTCGCCAGCTGCAGCCATGACGAGCACCTGCTGGCCCACGACGGCAATGGCGGCATCACCATAGGCGCAATCGTCGGCACCTCGCTTGCCCGAACCGGCCGCGATGGTCTTCGTCTCGCTCCAGGTCGTGCCATTGTCGTCGCTGGTGCGGATGACGAGGTCTATACCGGGAGTGGCGGTTCCAAAATTGTAGCGACCTATGTCGTCAAGGCTATGGCGGTAGTCGCTCACGGCGATGAGGCGGCCTGTAGAGGTCTTGCCGATGGCAGGAATGCGGTATGAGAACTCATCGTCGTCATAGAAAAGGGTTACATCATTAGTAGGGGCAAACTTTGCCACGAGGGGGGTGGCCTCAGTGATGAGTGCCTTCACCTCTGCGGTGAGCACGAAGCTCTTGCCCAGTTCTCGCTCGCCGACAGAGTATCCCTGAAACTCGAAGCCGCGGTATGCGCGGGCAAAATCGATGGTAGTTGTCTTAGTGCCATCATAATCAGCTACAATTACTCCTGCACCGCGCTTGAGGTTGGTCAATATGGCGTTGGTACCACTTGTGGCTCTTACGCTACCATAATGGGTGTTGGGATTATTCTCTGTCAATCCCTCTACCTCTGCAGTCACGTGAATGCATGCGTCATATCCTTCGATGAGGTCAGCAATGCTCCTTAGGTCATCCGTACCTAAGCGTTTCACGCGAGTCACCTTGTGGTTGCTACCGTCGTCGTTGGGAGTATTCCAACCACCCGTCCATGTGATGAGACCTCCTCCGTGGTTGGGGCTATGATTGACAACACCTGCATTGTCGGTGGAGAACATGATGGGGTACTCTGCCGAACCGCTTTGCTTGAAGGTCAATGTCTTGCCAGCAGGGCTGTCTACAAAGGGAATATCAGTATTGTTGGCACTCTGCACGCCCATGAACTTCTTCTTGCCTATATTATAGAGGTAATAGTTGCCTCGTGCAGACTTGTACACCAACCATTGGAAGTACTTGTTGTTGGGGGCTGCTGCAGGGCTGACTTGTGTGCGTGCTGTAGAGATGACATTGTTGTTGCCTTGGGCTGCACCCATCCAACCGCGCTTGGTTACGAAAGTGTATACACCACCATTCTCAAACTCGTCGATATTGCTAATGGGTGTGCTCTCCAAATTGTCGGTGTCGATGATGTCTTCCTCTTCCTTCTCTTCCTCTGCGGGGTATTCGATGGCCGCAACCTTGTCGGCGCTGAGAGCTCCCTCGAAGAAGTGTACGGCATGGATGGTGCCGTTAAACTTGTCGTATGCCGTGGTGTTGTTTACTATACCTCCACCGATATAGAGGTTGGCCTCAGCCGTCGTGAAGTTGCTGAACGACTGCAATTCGTAACCCTGAACAGGAAAATTGGCCGTGCTCTTCAATACGCCATCCACGTAGATGGAGAGCTTCTTGTTGGTCTTGTCCACTACGTACACCACTTTGTAGTTGGTGTTTGCTGAAGCCGAGAAGTCTCTATAGGTAAACTTGTCGCCATTCGCTGAGGAGGGCATGTAGACGGGGTTGCTGCCATTGAAGCCGTAGGCAATGTAGGGTGAGTTTGTCTTGGTGGCTCCAGTGACAGCCTTAGTAGGGTTTGCCGCACATATGAGGGCATAGCGTGTGTTGCCTGCTATGGATGCGGCCATGGTCACGTCAATGGCAATGGTGATGTCCGCTTGTGAGAACACCTTGTTGACAAGTTCGTCATCCTCTACGGCATAAGGGTAGGTCTTTCCGTCGAGTTGGAACAATGAGGCGAGTGGACGGGGGGCAAGTATAAAGTTGACCTCTTCGACCTGATATTGACAACCTGTATCGGATGTGTTGGTGCCACTACCCCAGTTGAGTAGATAGAAGTTGCCGTTGTTTTGTTGGTTGAACTGTACGCTTCCGCTGGTGAAGATTACCAATCCCTTGGTCGCAGCGGGAGATAGTGTCCAGCCCTTGGAGGGTTCTGTAGCTACGGTGTTCAAGGCTGCATCATTGTTGCTCGCAGGAGAAATGTAACTACCGTCTACGGCGTTGATGATGTTGAATGTACCATCAGTACGGGGCACAAACTGCCATATAGAGTGGTTCGAGGGTGATGTCTCACCTACGATAGCATTGCCAGCACCCTTTGAAGTGGGGTAGCGGTTGCCTCGCTGGGGGGTATACATGCGGTAGAACTTCTCTGCCTCGGGTTGGTTCATGTTGGCTGCCGTGAGCGATGAAGAAAACGTTGCCCATGCAGCTTCCAGCGCTTTTACCTGCTCGGCACGCTCCTCGGTGGTCTTGGTGGCCGAGTAGGTGGCTTCAACCTCCTTAACCTTGGCGTCAAGTGTTGTCGCAGCACTCTCGGGCCAAAGGCCGATGGCTGTACCGATGAGATTGCCACGGTCGCGCTTGATTTCGCTTACTTTGGCGGCAACAGCCTCTGTGGCTTCGTCTAAGCATTGGTTGGGCGAGTAGATGAGCCCCTCAACGGCATTCTTGCCTTCGAGGTCAGTGAGTACGAAGGTGAACATCCACTTGTTGAGACGTACGCCACCAGCTCCTACATAGGGGAGCTTGATGAATACCTTGTTCCAACCTTCGTTGAGCTGCACCTCGATGGGGTTGCGGGCAGTGAAGTTCTCGTTGCCGAGGTCAACCTCGTTATTGATACCCTTACCCGTGTTGTCCCATGTCGGAGGATTGATGCGTGTTCCGTTGAGCCAGATGTCCGAGCCCTTGCGGTCCCACTTGCCTGCATCGGGGGCGCTATCCTTCTCCGAGCGGCCATAGTTTTGGAACTCAATCTGTGCGCCTACCTTCTGTGCTTTGGGTGAATATACGTAGGTCCATGCATACGATGTCATGTTGCTGTAGTTGGTACTTCCATAATAGGTGGGGATAATGTTGTTGCCCCACACGTGGCGTAGGTAAATGCCGGCACCGGTAGCCATGCCCGTGTAGTAGGTCTTGCCCTCATGAGTGAAGGTCTCGGGGATGAGGTCCGTGCTGTTGGTGGTTGCATATGCATCGGGAGCGAAGGTGGCACCGCTATTGCCTCCATTGGGGAAGGGATCGGTGATGCGCCAACGCACGTTGGTCTGCTTCACGTAGGGGATGGGCTCATTCTTCAGCGAGTGGGCCTTGTGGAAGAGGAAGCGCTCCTCCCAGCTTTTGAACTCTTCGTACACTTCGCCCGAGTTGGGGAGTGTAGTTCCGAGTTTCTCGATGTAGCCCTCGGTACCATTCACCTTGCTGCCTATCCAGGCACGCTCAGCGCTGGCAAGCACGTTGGCGTACATATTGTTCTGCTTCACGATGTCCTCCTCGGTAGGAGTTTTGCGGTCGTTCCAATAGGCCGAGATGGTGCCCGCAATCTCGCTTGAGCCCTTGTCGGCATAATAGATGTTACTCTTGTAGATACCCACTACATCGGCAAACACGTCGAAGTGGTTGGTGTAGTTGTAACGGCAGTCGATGTCGGGCACCCCATTGATGTTGGCACCACTACTGCTCCACATTTGTGTCATGTCGCACATGGTGTTGTTGATAGCAACGCCACGAATGGGGTTCCATACGATCATCTTGCGGCCCAAACCATGGATATGGTCGGCCATGATGCCAAGGAAGTTGGGGTAGGTGATGGCCTCCTCGTCGGCACCGATGTGGATGTAGGGAGCATTGGGGAATACATCGGCTACCTGAGTGAGTACCTCTTTCAGTATCTTGACGCCCTCATCGGTCTGCATGCTGAATCCCATAGCGCGCTTGAAGGCTTCGCTATGTCCGGGCATGTCGATCTCGGGGATGATGATCACGCCGCGTTCGTGGGCATACTGTGCTACCTCGCGGCACTCGGCTTGTGTGTAATACTTACCCTCAAAGCGGGTCATGCTCTCGGCAGAGGTCAGCTTGGTGTAGTCGGGCTCATTGTTGGGGTCGTTGTCTATCACCTCGAAGCGCCATGCCTGGTTCTCGGTGAAATGCCAGTGGAAGGTGTTTACCTTGAAGCGTGAGAGCAGGTCGATATGTTTCTTCAGCTCCTCTACAGAGATGAATGAGCGGCCTACGTCGTGCATATAGCCACGGAGCTTAAAGGCTGCCCAGTCGGTAATCTCCACCCCTTCGATGGCAGCTGCGCCCTCTTCATAGCCCTCGGCAAGCTGGGCGAGGGTTTGAGCGGCACGGATAACGCCGATAGGCTTCACTGCCTTGATGGTGATGGCATTGGTCTCGACGATGAGCTGGTAGCCCTCGTTGTCGTAACCCTCGAGAGTGTAGTCGTAGGCTCCTTCAATCTTGTCTACCATCTGTACCGTCACGGTGGCAGATGCGCCATCCTTGATGGTGCAACCATAGTCGGCGAAAACCTTCTTTAGAGCGGCGCTGTTGGTGGCGTCGGTGATGGTCACCTCACGCTGTAGCGTAAAGGATACTCCTTGGGTCTCTTTGAGTGTGTGTACCTTGGGCAACAGGTGGTTTACCTTTGCCTGTATAGCCATAGGGAGGCAAAGCATCAAGGCAACAAATGGGTAGTAGAAAAACTTTTTCATGTTATAAATAGATGTTTTTGTTTTGATATTCTCTTTCCTCGTTTTTTGTGCATGCACAATACATGCAATATATGTTACAAAGGTAGATTTTAATTCTCATATCTGCAAGTTTTTGAGTTATATAGCCACTCTTGTGATGTGTCCATTGCTTTATATCGGTATTCGTCGCCGATAAACTTCGTTTATTCACCCATTTATATTAACTTTGCACGACAAATCATAATGTATAGACAATGAAATTTCAACTCCAATATACCGACCCTAAGAGCAATGCTCGTGCGGGACTTATCACGACCGATCACGGACAGATAGAGACTCCTATATTCATGCCCGTAGGCACATTGGGGAGCGTAAAAGGCGTACACCTCACCGAACTTAAGGAGGATATCAAGGCGCAAATTATTTTAGGTAACACCTATCATCTCTACCTGCGTCCCGGCTTGGAGGTGATAGAGAAGGCGGGTGGCTTGCACAAGTTCAACGGCTTCGACCGCCCCATGCTCACCGACAGTGGAGGCTTCCAGGTGTTCTCGCTCTCGGGCATACGTAAGATGAGGGAGGAGGGTGTGGAGTTCCGCTCACACATCGATGGCTCTAAGCACCTCTTCACTCCCGAGCGAGTGATGGACATCGAGCGCACCATCGGTGCCGACATCATGATGGCCTTCGACGAGTGTACCCCCGGCGATGCCGACTATCAGTATGCTAAGAAGTCGATGGAGCTCACCCACCGCTGGCTCGACCGCTGCCTTGACCGATTCAATAGCACCGAGCCCAAGTATGGCTACCACCAGGCACTCTTCCCCATCGTGCAGGGTTGCGTATACCCCGACCTGCGTCGCCGTTCGGCCGAGTTCATCGCGTCGAAGGGTGCCGAAGGTAATGCCATCGGTGGATTGGCTGTAGGTGAGCCCACCGAAAAGATGTACGAGATGATTGAGGTCGTGAACGAGATACTCCCCACCGACAAGCCCCGCTACCTGATGGGAGTGGGTACACCGATGAACCTCCTCGAAGGCATCGAGCGCGGTGTCGACATGTTCGACTGCGTCATGCCCACCCGCAACGGCCGCAACGGCATGCTCTTCACCAAGGATGGCATCATCAATATGAAGAACAAGAAGTGGGAATTCGACTTCTCGCCCATCGAGGCCGATGGCGCGTCGGTGGTAGACACGCTCTACACCAAGGCCTACCTGCGCCACCTCTTCCACGCACAGGAGCTGCTGGCCATGCAGATAGCTTCCATTCACAACCTTGCCTTCTACCTCTGGCTCGTAGGCGAAGCCCGCAAGCACATCCTCGCAGGTGACTTCTCGACATGGAAAGCCATGATGGTAAAGCGCCTCGCGACAAGGCTGTAAGCCATGAGCGGTGAGCGATGAGCAGCCCAAAGTGCGTGCACTTTTGGGGAGATAATATTGACTGTTCTTACACATTGCTTCGTGCATGTGGGTAGCGTCAAGGGTCTCGCTTATACTAAAAAACATCTACCGACACCCTCGATGGGGTGCCGGTAGATAATACGCAATGTGTCAGAGTATTATGCGCTATTACCGACACCTCAGCTAAAATAAGGGAAACACTGTTTTTTGTCTTTATTATCGTTTTCGTACGGCCTTAGCTGTTTACTTTGTCTTTTGCGAAACGAATATCTCAGACAAAGTTTTTTTTACAAAGTTGGCAACAAAATCCATAATTGTCATACTATCGGGAGCTGATGTTATAGTATTAGAACCCAACTCATTTCTCATAGCATCTACAAATATAGGTTCTTCTATTCTAATTGATATGGCTGCAACGAAACCATGGAAGATATCGCTGCGCTTGATGTCTTTAGACGGGAAGAATTCAGATATTGCTTGTGCAACACTTTCTTTCAATGCTTCCAAATGTGTTCCACCCCATTGGGTTTCCCAACCATTGACAAACGAATAATACTCCTCGCCACACTTGTTAGTGTATGTAAAAGCCACTTCAATATCATCACTCTTGAGATGAATGATAGAATTCTCATCTACTGCAGTTCGGGTTTGTAGCAAATCCTTGAGACCTTCACTTGAATGCATCCTCTTGTCATTGAACATAATCGTAAGCCAAGTATTCAGGCAGCAGTGTTCGTATAGTGTGGACTCAATATGTTCTTCGTAGAAACGATAACTACCGAACAGTGCCTCATCGGGAGTAAACGAGATATATGTACCATCCTCTTTGTCGGTTTCCTCTGCTATATCACTGACAAGGATACCCTGTTCAAATTTAATAGTGCGCAAAACGCCATCGCGATAACTACCTATCTCAAAGTGAGAACTCATAGCGTTGATTACACCAAGGCGTATACCACCAATCGATTTCTTGGGCATTCTGTTGCCGCACTCTCTAAACTCTGTTACAGCCGTTGTCATATTCTCGTGCGGTATGCCACGACCATAATCGCGCACAGAAACAGTGTGTGCATCAATTACATTGATATCTATGCGCATACTAAATCCCATCCTGAGTTCGTCGGTGCTGTTATAAAGCAATCCCTTGAGCATTTTATACATTCCATCATTACTCTGTGAACCATCACCAAGTTTGTCAATATACATGTAGGGGCGATAGCGAACATGTTTCATAAGATTTCTATTATGGATGTTTTTAATTTTCGGCAAAAATAAGACCAACCTCTGCCATTTTTTATCAGACGTTTTCGCTATTTTTGCAAAAAATAGACAACAATGGCAACTAACGATAAAGGACAAAACACAATCAGCAAGTATGTTTGGGTTGTAGAGACGATTCTCCGGCATAAGAAAATAACCTTCAAGGAACTGAGCGAACTATGGTTGCGCGACGAAATAAGCGGAGGTGTTGATCTTCCCAAACGCACTTTTGATAATTGGCGATATGCCATCTGGGATATGTTCGGAATAAACATAGAGAACGAAAGGAAAGGTGGATACCATTATTATATAGAGAACGAAGAGGATATCAGCGGTAATGGTATATCTTCGTGGCTCTACAACACCTTGAGCGTATCAACTTCTCTGTCAGGATGCAAAAGCATTAAAGATCGCATTCTTTTGGAATATATTCCTTCGGGGCAGAAATATCTTCAGGAAATCATTGGTGCATTGAAGGAGAACAGGCTACTTGCCATCACCTATCAAAGTTATTGGAGTGATGAGGAAAGTTGTTTTGATGTAGAGCCTTACTGCATAAAACTATTCAGGCAACGATGGTATTTAGTTGCCCGTAGCACACATCCCTATTATCAAGACAAGGGGCCAAGAATATATGCGCTTGACAGAATCAGAGAGTTGCAAAAGATGGATGAGACTTTCAGAATGCCTAAGGGATGGAACGCAGAGGATTATTTTGAAGGTTGTTTCGGAATAATCACCGATAGAGAGACGGATAGGCAATTGGTCAAACTGAAAGTATCGGCCAGTCAAGCCTGTTACTTGCGCGACCTCAAGTTGCACATATCGCAGGAGGAAAAGGAAAGGAACGAAAACTATAGCATATTCACATACTATCTGCGACCAACATTTGATTTTCAACAAGAAATCCTATGGAATAACGAGGAGGTAGAAGTTCTTGAGCCGCAATGGCTCCGAGAAGAAATCGCAGGCAAAATAGAACGCATGTGGCAGAAGTACAATGCATGAAGAAGAACAAAATGAGAGATTGTTATTACAACCCCAATTTCAAACCAATAAAATTGAACGAAATGAAAGAAAAAATGAAGGAGGCCTTAAGACCTATCTACGAAAGAATGCTTGCCGATGAAAGTATATCGAAGCTTTCTGAAAAAGACTATTGTTGTATGGCGCCAGTTGTTGGCAACAATTACCCCAAAGAACCAAGAACAGGATTCATGTTCTATGGCAGAGCAAATAACGGTTGGGAGGCCGGTGTTAATTACCCCTTTGATACGATTTACAATGCACAACTCGATGGACTTTATGAGTATATCGAACGCAACAAATCTGCATTTTTTCGTGTGGCAGGAAGGGTTTTCAGCGAGTGTTACGGCGATGATTGGCTCAACCATGTAGTATATAGCAACCTTTATAAGGTGGCTCCTAATGCAGGTAATCCCAATAGCTCAACCTGTGGCGCTCAATGGAAGTATGTGACCGAAATTTTCAAGAAAGAGATTGAAACTCTACTGCCAAAGTTCGTTGTACTATTTGCGGGCACAAACTGGGCAGATGCTTTTATATGCTATATCAATGGTGAAGAAATGCCTCAACCATTGGAGACCATAATATGGGATGAGGACTATGGATACTCACTTTCGGTATACAAAATTGACGAAGTCTATTATATAGTTTCTGAACATCCACAAGGTAAGAAAGAATATTTGTACGCAGAAGCAATCCTATCCATATTTGAGAAGTATAAATAATCAATCCCACCTGCTGATCAAAAACAGAAATGTTTTTTGAAAGAAAACTCGTATTCATCACGACCTCTGCCTCACATTGGCAGAGGTTTTTTCTTTCTTTGCAGAGAAATAACACATAAAAGATATATATAAGGATGAAAAAGAGCAACAACAATAAAGAGTTTTCTGGCATACAGATTATTGGTATCGGTGACAATATTGTAGATGGTTTCAAGGAATATTTCCCCGAAGATATTATACTATCGGTTTGTGGTCATGATAGCGGTGATCACAATGAAGAGGATATCCACAAATCAATTGACTGCGATTCTAAAACAGCTTTTATCGTCACCGATTTAGGCGGAGAGCATAGCATCGATGTAGCAACTCTCATTGCACGCAAATGTAAGGAGGTAGGAAAAGTTAGCATAGGCATAGCCACGCTTCCCTTTACATTTGAAGGCGCTACAAAATGTGAGCAGGCATTATGCGAAGCTCTTGAATTATTAAGAAATACCGATGCAGCGTTTTTTCTGAATAATCAGTCACTTTTGGAAAGTAATAGGGAAATGTATGTAAGTGAGGCCTTGAAGAAGAGAGACCTTATACTATGCCAAATAATCAAGGGAATGAATGAAGTAGAATAGAAGTAGACGTACCCCGAGTGGATCCTTTGGATTTATGATTGCAGCTTATGAACTTAAAAAAAGGAGCTACCGTGAGGTAACTCCTTTTCTTATTTCAAGCGGCGAGGCTTATGCCAAGTTGGGGTTCAAGGTTGCCCACTCGCTTACGGGAGGAATGATGCCGAGAGAGATAATCTCGTCGCGCATTACCTGGAGGTGTGCGTATGAAGCATCGAGGGCAGCGAGCTCCTCGGCGGTACCGGTAACTTCACCGAAGTGTACGCCAGTAGCGTCGATAACGGTAGGCATAGCCATGAGCACGTGCTGATACTTCTCGTTGTTCACATAGCAGCCTGCGGGCCAGTGGAACTCTGCGCCACCCATAGCTGCCTCAATCATCTTCACTGACTGGTAAGCGGGGCTCTGGAATGATGAACGGCCACGGAGCTTGATGATGCGTGAACCACCCTGGATGGTATTGTGCTTGATCTCGGCCCACTTCTCTTCAGAAATCTCATATTCTGAGAGAGGCTTGCCGTCAACGGTGATCTTAGATGCGAATACGGCCATAGCCTCACCGTGACCACCATAGGTGCGAGCATTCTCTACCTTGTACTGGGGAGCACCTACAGCTTCGGCGATAGCCTGCTGGAGACGGGTAGAGTCGAGCGCAGCGAGTGAAGTGAGCTGGTTGGGCTTCAAACCTGAGCGGATGAGCGCTGTAAGAGCTGTTACGTCAGCGGGGTTGAAGATTACCACTACGTGCTTCACGTCGGGGCAGTACTTCTTGATGTTGTCACCGAACTCAGCAGCAATCTGGCAGTTACCCTTGAGCAGGTCCTCACGAGTCATACCCTCCTTACGGGGAGCACCACCTGAAGAGATGATGTACTTAGCACCAGTGAAAGCTTCTTCGGGATCGATGGTCCATGTTACGTTGGCACCCTCGAATGCGCAGTGAGCCATCTCCTCGGCTACACCGTTCACGCCAGGACCATAGATGTCGTAAAGGCAGATGTTGGGAGTGAGGCCAAGCATCAAGGCAGTCTGTGCCATGTTAGAACCGATCATACCGCCAGCACCTACAATCACGAGTTTCTCGTCAGTCAAAAATTTCATAATCTTTTTCTTTTTATTGGGTTAAACAAATGATATTCACAATAATCTTGACAAAGTTAGTGTAAGTCGAGCGAATTATCAAATTTATTTGAATATTTCCGAGGGGCAGCTCTCTAAAGTTAGTGTAAGTCAAGCGAAATGGCAAGCTACTTGCGTTTTGTTCGCTGATACTAATATGGCCTGTCGCTTTTGCCCGTAAATACCTGCTTACGCACTATTCATTAAAGGCTCTGCATGTCGTTGAGGCGCTTGTAATAGCCGCCTTTGGCAAGCAGGGATTCGTGTGTCCCACGCTCAACGATTTCTCCCTCGAGCATCACACATATCTCATCGGCATGGCGGATGGTGCTCAGGCGATGGGCGATGGCAATGGTCGTGCGCGACTTCATCAGATGCTCTAAAGCCTCTTGTACCAAGCGCTCGCTTTCGGTGTCAAGGGCCGAGGTGGCCTCGTCGAGAATCAGTATGGGCGGGTTTTTCAGAATGGCACGGGCGATACTTAAGCGTTGGCGCTGTCCGCCTGAGAGACGGCAACCACGGTCGCCGATGATGGTGTCGTAGCCTTGTTCGCTCTCCATGATAAACTCATGGGCATTGGCAATCTTGGCGGCCTCGATTACCTGCTCCATGGTGGCTCCTTCGACACCGAAACTGATATTGTTGAATATGGTGTCGTTGAAGAGGATGGCTTCCTGGTTTACGTTGCCGATGAGTGAACGCAGGTCGCGAATGGATATGTCTCGTATATCCTTCCCGTCGATGGTGATGCTGCCTTTCACGACATCGTGGAAACGTGGAAGAAGGTCTACCAAGGTCGATTTTCCAGAACCGGATTGTCCTACGAGGGCTATCGTTTTCCCTTTCTCTACGGTAAGATTGATACCGCTCAATATAGGAGCGCCATATGTGTAGTGGAAGTCTACGTTCTTGAATTCGATGCTTTGTTCAAAGCTGGGTAGTGGCTCGGGGGTGGCGGACTCTTTGATGGGGTTCTCGGCGCTAAGTATTTTGTCTACACGCTCCCAGCATCCCATGCCTATGGGGATGTTGTAGAACGCCTTCGAAAGGTCTTTGATTGGGTTGAGAATGTTATAGAGCATTACTAAGTAGTAAATGAAGGTTGCTCCCTCCATGCCAGATGTACCGTTGAGGATGATGTATCCGCCTGCCCACATGACGATGACGATGATGCAAGTGCCCATGAACTCGCTGGCGGGATGTGCTGCCGATTGGCGTATCGTCATGCGCATCAAGGCATTGCGATACGTGTTGTTGATGTTGGCAAAACGCTCTTTCATCTTGCCTTCAGCGAGGAAGGCTTTGATGATACGCAATCCCCCCAGTGTCTCGTCCAATTGGGCGAGGAGAGTGCCCCAGTAGTTTTGCGCTTCTTTTGATTTGCGTTTTAGCTTACGGCTGATGGCTCCCATGGCCCAAGCAAGCATTGGCATGGCTACGAGCACAAACAGAGTTAGTTCCCAACTGAGGAAGAAAAGAGTACCCAGAGTGACTACGATGGCTATGGGGTTTTTGATGAGCATTTCCAATGAGTTAGAAAGCGATGTCTCGAGTCCGTTCACATCACTGCTCATGCGTGAAATGATATCTCCTTTGCGCTCTTCGGAGAAAAAACTCAAGGGTAGCCCCATAACTTTATTGTATACTTGTATGCGTATGTCGCGCACTACACCGGTGCGCAAGGGGATGAGTGTCGCAGCCGAACCAAAATAGCAAGCTGTCTTCAAGAGGGTCATCACTACAAGTATCACACCCGACATGAGGAGAACCCACAAGGCACCTTTAACCTCGATGAAATGGTTCATGTAATAGTAGAAGTTGTTTTTGATGACCTCGGCAATGCTCCCATCGGACAGCGTCATATATTCGTACCTCGTGTCGCTTATCTGAAATAGTATCTGCAGGATGGGAATAAGCAATGCAAAGGAGAATACGTTGAGCACTTGTGCCAACACGTTTAGTAGAAGGTTGCTGAATAGATACTTTCTATAGGGTGGGACGAAACGCTTAATCAGCGAGAGAAACTCTTTCAACATATATAAATGAATGTATAAGTCATTACAAAGGTAACGTATTTTTAATAACGTGGCGGATTTTGTCCCTCTTTTTTGTTCTATTAGGAATAGAAACTTGTTGGATTTGGTATGGAAATGAGTTTTTTTATGTAAGTTTGCATGTCTATTATAGATGGAGTAAGAACTATGGATATCGATTTGGTATATTTGTGGGTCGATGGTAATGATCCTGTATGGAGAGCAAAAAGGAGTGAGTTCTTACATGATATCGGCGGCGCTGTAATACCGTCTGAAGCGACCGATGAGGCTCGTTTTAGGAGTCTTGATGAGCTAAAATTCTCGCTTCGGTCAGTGGAGAAGTATGCCCCATGGATACGGCATATCTATATAGTTACAGATAATCAAGTGCCATCGTGGCTCAATCTTAACAATCCGCGAGTCTCAATAGTTGACCATAAAGAAATAATGCCTCCCCTAGCATTGCCTACATATAGCTCGCCTGCTATAGAATGGTGTGTTGATAACATCCCTGGATTGTCGGAGCATTTCCTTTTAGCCAATGATGACACTTTTATTGCAGAAGAGGTGAGTCCTGATTTCTTTTTCAATGAGAAGGGGCATCCCATCGTGCGGCTAAAGAAATGGCCGAGTCGGAAGATGGATAGGTCTCAGTATCTGAGAACTATTGGGAAAGCGCAACAACTTGTGCGACAACATTTCGGTAAGTATATCAAGCATATACCTCATCATAATATTGATGCTTATAGGAAGGGTGACCTAAAAGATTGCAAGAGATATTTTGCTAAAGAAGTTGATGAGACCATTCATCGACACGTTCGCAATGATGATGATTTACAGAGAGTTGTGGCGCTCTATTATGCCATTGCTAATGGCGTGGCAGAGGTAAAGTTGATGGGTAGATATAATAAAAAGATGAGTTTGCAGGATAAAATCCGTGACTCCCTGCGAGGAGTTTATCACTATGATACACGCTGCATCAATATTGAAGAGGGAACGGATTTTCAGGGTGTGATGGCCCGATACAATCCGACTCTCTTTTGCGTTAATGATAACGAAAAAGCAAGCGATGCTTCCCGTTCGCGTGCACGTGATTTCTTGGAGCGTATGTTTCCCAATAAGTCCTCGTTTGAGAAGTAAGTAAAGAGTCTGTTATAACTTCTTGTCAGCCATCAAATGGGTGTATATCCTCTCTATGATTTCTCGGTCTGTTTTTGTGTCGAATTTTCTCGCAAATAGATGGGGCGCATCTCTCAGCAGCTCGTAGTCTTCTATGGTGAAGGTATAAGGGTGTCTAACACTTGTCCCGCGAGTCCAGTCAATAAGACGCATGTTGCCAATTATCTTTCCTCCGGCGTCACGCTGTGTGGATATATTTTTTCTGTACGGTGATTTGAATAGTAGGGTGGGGATAAAAACCTCATCGCATGTGCTTGAGTGAGAAAAAACTTTGTTGACCCATTTCTCTTGGCTCGTGATGTAACGGGCAAAGCCATCGGTGATGCTGAACCACTGGCTTCCGTAATGGAAGTCTATGTCTTTGTTCATCTTAATACGTAGGAGCATGAGTATGCCTTTCACAGCATTATTGAGCAATCTGGTAAAGAAGTTGCGTTCTCCCTCGGGTAATACGGTGTAGTAGTGGAAACGACTATAGGTCGTCTTCTTCATCTCCCATAAGTCGACATATTCCATGCCGCCGTGCTCGTCAAAAAAGTTGTGTATGCTCTCTTGTGACTTGATTGGGAGGCATACGCCTGATAGTAGATGATAGTAGGCATAGTGGCCCTGTTGGGTCGCCGCTTTTAATAGCTCCATCTCTACCCGGATGATGCTATAGCCTCCCCAATGCACTGAAATCCGTTGTGGAAGTACGTGAAGTTGGCTTCTCTTGCATACGGCATGTAGCTCGTTTGCATCAAAGCACTTCATCTTTTTGTCGGCATGTATATAGATGTCGTTGCGTTCGTCGTCAAGCAACTCAACTAACTTCTTGAGTAGCTCGGGCTGGTTGTGTGCAATGATCAGATAGGCATGTTTCTCATTCATGACAGTCCTTATAATAGGTCTTTGAATCGGTCTGCAATACGTACCACCACTTTGGTGATTGGATTCCATGGTTTGTTCCATGCCAAAGGTTGGCGTAGCCATTGCTGTACATGACGCATCCTCTTTACCGTCTTGTCCCATTCGCGAGCCTTGGCATTGGTGACTATATAGATGGTCTTTGCGCGTTTCTTGATGTGCCCTAGGCGACCGGTAGAGACGAGGTCGCTATTCCCCATCCGCTCCTTGATCATTTCAAGATCAATGCTGCCAAAATGGAAGAGGAAGAGGTTTTCGTCGATGTGGTAGTTGTGTTCTTTTACTCGGTGGAATCCCGCTCCCCACATGACTGGTTGTGCGATAATAGAAGGCTTGGTGTAGCGTGAGCAGAGGTAGGCATAGCTGCGTTGATTGAGGAATGGCTTGCTTGCGTCGATTACCCCCTCCGACTCAAGATGCTGTCCTACGTCAATGCCTAAGCCTGACAAGCAAACGTCTACTTCCTTCTCGCTGAGATATTCTTGTAGAGTCTTACCTAGTTTGGGGTCAACAATGAGGTATTCGTCAGCGTCAACACCAATTACTAGATCGTATTTCTCCTCCTTCATTAGACGTGCTGCTTGATGAGAGAGAAAGGTGAGTCGCTCCTTTTCGGCCTTCACTACCATGCCCGGTATGCGGGGCTTGAGTACTGTGCATACTCCATCGCAGAAGTCTGGTACGCGTTGGTCTTCTCCATCGAAATAGATACGCAAATTTTCGCGACCTAATTGTGTACCATAATATTCTACCCACTTGCGGAGGTAGAACTCATCGTTACGCACCATGGTAATAGCACAAATTCTCTTCATTATATATAATATATGTGTATATATTTATGGGCAAAGGTAGCGTAAGCCTATAAAAAGAACAAATTTCGTTAAGTTTTTTTGAGTGCGATGTCAAGTTTTGAGAAAATAAATGTAATCGAGTCCTCTTTAGCTTTGTCATATATGGATAAAAGAAATTCCTTTTCGAGATTGTGACGGGTGCGTTGCTCAATCGCCTGCTTGTTGTGACGTGGATTTTGTTGAAGGTGAACCATAAGCTCTTTTTTTTTGTCATTTTTTTTATGTTTTGCAACATGTAAATGGCATTTCGTAAGCCATATCGAAAAAAACATTAAAGCTCGCTTATTTGAAAACCAATGACTTAGTGAATTTGTTTGATTTTTCTTGTAAAAAACTTTGAATAATGTTTGGTCAGTTTGTTTAAAGTATCTACCTTTGCATCCGCAATCGAGAGGGACACCCCTTGAGGTTGGTTGAAGAAAGAGTTCTTTGAAAATATTTTCCATACAGACAAGTAGTACAAGAAGC